>NZ_JBFRFP010000015.1:0-122538 GCF_052114885.1 Paenarthrobacter sp. 2TAF44
ACATCGAAGGCTGGTACAACCGCCGCCGTCCCAACCGCAGGGCCGGCGGCATCCCACCGGCCGCCGCCCACGCAAACCACTACAACCGCGCCCAGGAACCCCTGGCCGCCTAACACCAACGAAACTGTCTCAAAAACTTGACGAGCGCATACGTACATGCCTTATGTGAGGAAACGGGAGGGACGTGAAAGATGGATTCGTTGGCACTGTGAGGGACCCCTCACCGGACATCTGCGAAACGCGGCGAATCGACACGGTGGAGGCGCTCGCTTCGCGGCACTATTTAGATCGTGTGGTGTCCCGCGTGCAAGCGCTTAGCTCGGTGGCCTATTCTTTTTCTTGGTCCGCGCGTTCTCGCAGCACCTGCCGGTCGTCCCAGAACCGGGCACCTATGAAGGCGCCTCCGCCAGCGCCTATAAGGCCGGTTACGGCCAGTACCACCGGACTGGGGCTTTCCTTCCCGAGGACCAGGAAGGCTACCCAAGCTGCGGGCACCGCAGCAACGGCAATTCCGGCCGCAAAAAGGAGTACAGATAGAGACTTTTTCATTATTGTTCTTTCCGTGCGTACAGCGTTTGGCTATTTGATGAGGGCTGTGGCTTGGTCCCGCATGGACTCAAGCTTGGCAAGATCAGCGTCCGGAACAGTGGTTCCATATGACTGGCCAATAAGGATAACGCCACGTTTTGCAGCAGTAAGCATCAACTGTTCCTGCGAGGTACAGGTGAGGTCGGATAATCTCGGCTCACCCTCACCCGTCCAAGGGCGCCGTGTTCAAAGCGTCACTGCGCCCGCACCTCACAGCACGAGGAACGGCATCGCTTCGGTCCGTAAGATCAAGCCGCCAACATATTTGCTTAGCAATTTCTAGTGGTCAACTAGTCGAAGCTGTACAGAATATATCGACTTAGCGTCCGCAACCAGGTCCGGGCCGGCGTAACCTGGCAAGCTCCTATGCCACCACGGGGCCGAGTCTTGTAGGACGGACGGTCCTAGACGAAGCAGTGAAGCGAAACGATCGTCAATCTCAGCAACGCCCTCCGCGAAGATGGGCAGTTCAGGATAGACAGAGAGTTCTGGAGCAGTGAGAACTTTCTCGATCACATCTCTGACCCCGAGTTCATTCTCGTACTCGTAGATACTCCATTGATAGCCTTCCTCGCAGTCCAGCACAAAGGATCTCCACGCATCAATATACCCGGCCGGGGACCAGTCTTTTCTAAGTCCCCGCTGGCCTGCGACATCACGAAATTTGTCCACGAAAGCGCTCATCTCATCACTTCTGTCCTGTATCTGCACTACATCCGCAGCGACTTCTAAAGAATCGCAGTCATCCCGTTCCAGCCCGTGCCAACACGGGAAGCCGAAGGCCACGCCGTTCCCCCGTTGCCGGAGTAAAGCCACAGCTCGCCAGCGGCATTCCGGGCGAGGATATCCGCACGCCCGTCGCCGTCGAAGTCACCGGGTCCAACCAGGGAGTTCATGACGTTCCAACCTTGCCCGATGGTCTGTCGCGGGAGCCAGCTGCCGTATCCGTTGGGCGGGTAGAGCCAGAGCGCACCGGCACCGTCGCGGGCAGCAATATCGGACAGGCCGTCACCGTTGAAGTCGCCTACGCCCGTGATCTCGGACATGTCGGACCAGCCGGAGCCTACCCAGGTGCGGGGCAACCAGCCGCCGTTGCCATCGCCGTGATAAACCCACAATGCGCCACCACGGTCGCGGGCCACCACGTCGGCGAACCCGTCACCCCGGAAGTCGATCCCCTCGATCGCACTCATGCCTTCCCAACCGCTGCCGATTTGAACACGCGGCTGCCATCCACCTGAGCCGTTGCCCGGGTAGAGCCACAGCACGCCGCCGCCATCGCGGGCCATAACATCAGCTTTGCCGTCCCCATTGAAGTCGCCGGGAGCCACCATCGCCGTCATGACGTTCCAGCCTTGGCCCACCTGGGTGCGAGGCATCCAGCCACCCGAGCCGTTGCCCGGGTACAACCACAGAACACCAGCGCCGTCACGAGCCAGAACATCTGCACGCCCGTCGCCGTTGAAGTCGTTCTTGGCGGGTACCGATACGGACCCATCGATCACGGCTACGGAATCGCTTTCGATGTTGACCACGTAAGCCTTGTTTGTGGAGGGGTTCACCGCAGCGGCAAACGGCTCCTGCCCCGTATAAACAGCGGAACTGCTGTTGTCCTGCCCGTCGATGATCGTGGTTCCCCGGCCGGAGGTGGGAACGTAAATCTTGTTGCTTGTCTCGTTGACCGCAATGTCCCTGACGTACGAAGAGGTGGGTACTTGGGCTATTTCAGAAAGGGTGGCGGTGTCGAGGACTTTGACAGCCCCGTCAAGGGAAGAGCTGTCAACAGCGACATAGATCCTGTTGGTGGCTTTGTTCACCGCCAACTGTCCCAGCTTGCTGGTGCTGCTGAACTTTCCCGTGACAGTGTCCGTTGCTCCGTCGATGACACTGACGCCGGCCCCGTATCGGCCGAGGGTTGTGTAATAGATTTTGTTGGTTGCCTTGTTGATCGCGAGGTCCAGGATGCCGCCGGCACCGATGTTGATCGAGGCGGTGACTTGAGCGCTTGCATCAAGGACCTTGATGGCCCCGCCGGACAGGACATAGGCCTTGCCTGTTGAAGGGTTCACCTGAATGTTCTGGGCGCCACCCGTTAGCGGAACGGTAGTGGTGGCGTTGGTTGCACCATCGATGATGGTTACGCCGCCGCTGATGCCGACGTAGATCTTGTTGCTGATTTCATTCACCGCCAGGACAGACGGTTCAGCTGTCATTGGCACGCGTACGGCAGGACCATACGTGGCCCCGTCCACCACGGAAACATAGCCGCCTGCTGTGCTGATGTAGATCTTGTTGGTCACCGTGTTCACGGCGACATCGAAGGCCCTGTCTCCTGCGTCAACGGCAGGCGCCCCGGCTGGTCCCCCAATACGGGTCACACCTTCGATCGACGTCACGAACACCGTGTTCGTCACAGGGTTAACAGCAATCCTTGCCGGCTGCTCACCTGTCGAGAAGATATCCGTCACCGCGTCAGCCATAGCCGGGGACGCCGGCGAACCGACGGTTCCCAGCAGCAGCGCCAGGCCCAAGCCGACGGCGACTGTCCGCGCCGCCGTCCGGCGCCGTCGTCGTACGCTTACTCCCCCAAGCGCGCGCGAACCATCCCCAGCAGCAAACATGGCAAGACCCCCCAAAAAGTCGAGACGCGGCAGCGCGTCATAGAACGGGAGTCTACCGGGCGGCCCCGAAAACAGGACACCCTCCTGTTAACCAACTCTTCCTCCACAGGCCACCCGTTCGAACCCACAAGGCCAACCGCTCCGACCACCGTTGAAGGCGTGAGGATCGCAATCGTCGCCGAATCATTCCTGCCACTGATGAATGGGGTAACCCATTCGATACTGCGGGTGCTGGAGCATCTGCAGGAGCGCGGGGATGAGGTGATGGTGATCGCGCCGTCGACGTCGGACACTGATGTTTCGAGCGTCGTGAAGGGTGCGTATGTGCACAGGCTTCCCTCAGTGCCGCTGGCCGGTTACACGAATGTGCGGGTTGCGTTGGGTGGTGTGAATCGGGTCAAGCGAATCCTTGCCGATTTCGCCCCCGACGTCGTTCATCTCGCCTCCCCGTTCGTCCTCGGCTGGCGGGCAGTGCAGGCCGCCGATCAGCTCGGGATCCCGACGGTTGCGATCTACCAAACCGAGGTTCCCAGCTACGCCGCCCGCTATGGCGTGCCGTTCCTGGAGAACTGGGCGTGGAGCCGCGTGGACAACATCCACCTTCTGGCCACCCGAACCCTTGTGCCGTCCACGTTCGCGCTGAACCAGTTGCGCGGACGCGGGATCCTGCGCGTGGATATGTGGCGCCGCGGCGTGGACACCGCGCGCTTCAACCCGGCGAAACGTTCGACGGCGTGGCGCAGCTCGGTAGCCCCGGACGGTCACCGGATTATCGGCTACGTCGGGCGCCTCGCGGTGGAGAAACAGGTGGAAGACCTTGCCGTGCTGGCGGATCTGCCGGATACGAAGCTCGTGATTGTTGGTGATGGTCCGCAACGGGAAGCACTCCAAACGGCCCTGCCGAACGCCCACTTTGCCGGCTTCCTCGGCGGGGATGCCTTGGCGCAAGCTGTGGCGGGCTTCGATCTTTTCGTGCATCCCGGCGAGTTCGAGACCTTCTGCCAGACCATTCAGGAAGCCATGGCATCGGGCGTTTCTGTGGTCGCGACCGGCCGCGGCGGGCCCTTGGACCTCGTGGAAAACTCCCGCACGGGTTGGCTTTATGAACCTGGGAACCTCACTCAACTGCGCGACTATGTGCAGGACCTGATGGGCGACGACGCCAAGCGCCGCGCCTTCGCAGCGGCAGCAACCGCTTCGGTCCAGGGACGGACGTGGCCCGTGCTCAGCGCCGACCTGGTGCGGCATTACAACGAAGTCATCGCCGGCATACCCAGCGAAGCCGGCCCCACTGAACTAACCTCAAGCAAAGGACCCTCCTCATGAAAATCTCCGTGATCGGCTGCGGCTACCTCGGCGCAGTCCACGCCGCAACGCTGGCGTCAATGGGCCACACCGTGGTGGGCATCGACGTCGATTCCCACAAGGTTGAGCAGCTCAACAAGGCGCTGGCTCCCTTCCACGAGCCCGGTTTGGACGAATTGCTCAGCGACGGCCGCACGATGGGCCGTCTGAAGTTCACTACTGACTTTTCAGCGGCGGCCGATGCCAAAGTCCATTTCCTTTGCGTGGGCACACCGCAGGCCAAGACCTCTGACACGGCCGATCTCTCCTACCTGATGAGCGCAACGAAGAGCCTCCTCCCCCACTTGGCCAAGGGTGCCGCCGTCGTGGGTAAATCAACGGTGCCGGTTGGCACTGTGGAGACGCTGCTTGCGGTCCTGGCCCGACGCTCGGACGTCCTGCTCGGCTGGAATCCCGAGTTCCTGCGCCAGGGTACAGCCGTCAAGGATTCCCTGGTTCCCGATCGTCTGGTTTACGGCGTCCCAGGCGGCAAAGGCGCCGCAGCCGGAGCACCGGTGACCGCCGTTCTGGATGCCGTGTACGAGCCGCTGATCAGCGCCGGCATCCCCCGTTTGGTCTGCAACTTCGCGACGGCGGAACTGATCAAGTCGGCGTCGAACGCGTTCCTGGCCACGAAGGTCAGCTTCATCAACGCGATGGCGGAGCTGTGCGATGCATCGGGTGCTGACGTGGGCGAGCTCAGCGAGGCGATGGGCCTGGACCCGCGCATCGGCAACCGGTACCTGCACGCCGGGCTCGGATTCGGCGGTGGGTGCCTGCCCAAGGACATCCGCTCGTTCCGCGCCCAATCGCGCGAGCTTTCCGTACAGTCCGTAGACCGATGGATGGCGTTGGTGGACAGCATCAACCTGGACCAGCGCAGCCGTGCCGTGGATGTGGCAAGGGAAATGTGCCGCGGTTTCCTCTCCGGCAGAACAGTGACAATCCTCGGCGCAGCGTTCAAACCGGACACCGACGACATCCGCGACTCCCCCGCCTTGGACGTCGCCCAGCAACTCGCCTCCGCTGGCGCACACGTAACCGTCACCGATCCCAAAGCCATCAACAACGCCTGGATCCGCTACCCGCAGATCCGCTTCGAGGCCTCCACCAAGCGCGCCCTTGAGGGCGCCGAACTCGTGTTGCTACTCACCGAATGGGACGAATACGTGTCCCTCTCGCCGTCGATTGCGGGTTCCCTCGTACGACGCCGGATGGTGCTGGACGCTCGGAACGTACTGGACGCTGAGGCCTGGCGAAGTGCTGGATGGACCGTCCGCGGGTTGGGGACGGGAGCGTCCGTGGTGGCGGAGGAAATGTTCCTCTAACCGGCTGGACATGCCGGGAACATCACGACCAGCACTGCCGTTATCACTGTGTAAGAACCTTTTTCCTTACAAGGAGGTAGGGCAATGAGGTGGCGTGGCCGGGTTACCCCCAAAGGCCTTGTTGATCTCAAAGCGGGTGCTGGGCAGAATATCAAGGACCGCTCGCACCCCTGGAGCAGGTATGTGGCGCTTGGAGATTCCTTTACCGAAGGTATTGGGGATCCGGAACCAGGAAGCGTCGGAGGGCTGCGCGGCTGGGCTGACCGCGTTGCCGAAGAACTGGCAGTCGGCCAGCCGGATTTTGCCTATGCGAACCTCGCCGTGCGCGGGTTGCTGTTGCAGCAGATCCTGGACCAGCAGATCGGTCAGGCACTAACTCTGAAGCCTGACCTGATCACGTTGTCTGCAGGCGGGAACGATATGGTGTTCCACGCCAGTGACCCGGACAAGCTTGCCAGCAAGCTTGAGACCGGCGTGAGGCTCTTGGCTGAGACAGGCGCGACGATCGTTTTGTTCACGGGACCCGACTGGGGATCCACCCCCGTGCTCGGACGCAACCGTGGCAAAGTGGCCATCTTCAACGAGAACGTTCGCGCTATTGCTGCCCGCCACGGCACGCTCATCACAGATCTCTGGGCCCTAAGGCAACTCAAGGACCCAAGGATGTGGGACCCTGACCGGCTGCATTTCTCCCCGCTAGGTCATCACACGATTGCCATCGCCGTGCTGGACACACTCAATGTCCCGCATACGCTTCGGCAGCTGGAGCCCAAAGCGCTGCCCGAAAGCAGCTGGCGTCAAGCCAGGGCCGGTGACCTCGCGTGGGCAAAGGCATACTTTGTCCCTTGGGTCTTCAAGCAGCTTCGGCCACACGGTCCCGGAGAGGAACACCTGGCGAAGCGGCCGTCGGCAGGGCCTGTCTTCGAAAGCGAAAACGCTTCGGGGGCGTCGAAAGCGCTGGTGGAGGGATAGCCTTTGCCTCCTCCACGGAGGCCTATCCTGCAAGCTCTCATGAGCCAAGGAGCGTCTTAACAACGATGTGTGTTCGGCGTATTTTATTTGTGTAGATCCGATTAAGGCCCCGCCCGGGGTCGGTCCGCGGGGCCTGGTAACAAACAGGAGGCACCACGATGAGCAATCTACTTCGTTGGTCGGCCAGCGACATCGCCGATCCTGTCCGTCGGTTCCTTGAAGGAGAGAGCGGCTCCTGGCTCCGGGTGGAGGAATACCGGGACGGCGGATCAATGGTGGTCAAAGCCGAAGTTCCAGGCATCAATCCTGAAAAGGACGTCGATATCACCTTGTCCGGTGATGAGCTGCAGATCCATGTGCGCCATGAGGAAAAGTCCGAGCACAAGGATAAAAGGGGATACCGCTCAGAATTCCGGTACGGCACTTTTTCCCGGACAGTGAAACTTCCAGCAGCGGTGACCGAACAAGACGTCAATGCTTCCTATACGGATGGCATCCTCGAAGTGCGGATTCCCATGCCGGAGCAATCGGAGAAACAGTCACGGAAGATACCCGTCAGCCGTGGCGGAACTTCATGGACCGGCACGGAAACCAGCACCGGTCCCACCGAAACCCGTTAGACCGTAGCCTGGTGCGCAGACCGGGCAAGACCCTCTATTGGTAATTCAATCTTCGGGAGCTCGCGGTGGACACCGGGGTGATGACGGCTTATATCGTCGGTTATCTCATTACTGCAATCACGGTGTTCGTGTTTTGCCTGCCAGCCATAGTGCTCTTTGTGATTCTGTTGCTGGTGGCGGGGGCACTTCGGGTGGTGGTGTTGCCACTGGAACTGGTGATCCGGAAGCTGCGCCGGCACCCGAAGGAAACCCAAACTGACCAATCGTGGTTGTTGGGCTCAGGTTAGGAGCCGTCCAGATCCATTAGCGAGTCAGCGAGTCTATTAGCGAGCAGGAGGAAGATGATGAACATCGGACAAGAGCCGGAATCGCGGCGTGAAGTACCGGAGGCCGATGCCCTTGAGCAGCAAACGCCCGTCCTCCCGGAGGATTCCGAGGAGTTCGAGCTCACGAAACCGCTACCTGATGATGCCCCTGAGGCCGATGTTCTTGAGCAGCGGGCAGAGGTCCTTCCGGGCGGTTCAGCGTTTGCTGGACTCGCAGGCGTCTCTGAAGCAGAGGCCGCGGAAGCAGACTATATCGAGCAGGCTCTCGCGCCCTCCTTCGAAGAGGAAGACGATTACCGCGAAGACAACGAGGAGGTCGGCTAGAAGCAGTCCCCCACCCCGCGCGATAAGTCATAGAAGACTTCTCCTGTTGGGGCCCGTGTGACCGGTGTTACTGTCGCTCCACGCGCCTTTCGCATGGGCGCACTCTAAGGGGGCAACACATTGGACACACCACTTTCGCGCGCCGGAAAACACTCGCTTTTCGGCGGCAGATCGCCACGTTCTTTTCGCGGTAGCGCACTAGGAATCACGGCCATCGGATCACTGATGATCTTGCTGGTCGGCTGCGGTTCGGGGTCCATGGGAGCTGCTGGATCGGTGAGCAGCACCA
This sequence comes from Paenarthrobacter sp. 2TAF44, assembly GCF_052114885.1. Lineage (NCBI taxonomy): Bacteria > Bacillati > Actinomycetota > Actinomycetes > Micrococcales > Micrococcaceae > Paenarthrobacter > Paenarthrobacter sp. 2TAF44. The sequence continues at coordinate 8,413 of NZ_JBFRFP010000015.1, forward strand.
CGGAGTCGACGTCAGCATCTCCTTCGCCAACGCCTACTCCAACGCCGAGCAAGATAGCCGGGAAAGCTTGCACCACCGAGAAGAACACCCAATCCGTGGCCGGCGAAACGTACATCTGCACCATTGATCAATCGGGACAACTCGCCTGGCTGGACTCCGCAACAGCAGGAAAGCTTTCTGATCAACGCGCTGCAGACGCTGCGGCAAAGGCCGCAGCGGAGAAGGCGGCAGCGGACGCAGCCGCGAAAGCTGCAGCGGACAAGGCAGCGGCTGACAAGGCTGCCGCAGACAAACTCGCTGCCGACCAAGCGGCAGCAGCAAAAGCAGCGGCAGATCAAGCTGCTGCCGATCAGGCCGCTGCTGCAGCTGCTGCCAAACCCGCCCCCGCTCCTCTCGTTCAGAGTGGCTGCGACCCGAACTATGCCGGTGCCTGCGTACCTGTTGCGTCCGACGTCGACTGTGCTGGCGGCAAAGGCAACGGACCCGCCTACGTGAGAGGCCCAGTGACCGTGGTTGGTTCTGACATCTATGGTCTGGACAACGACCACGACGGTATCGGCTGTGAGAAGTAGCCCCTGATTTGCCACTGTACAAGATGGTCTACGCGCAGATAGTCTATGCGTAGACCATCTACTTCAGGAGGCAACCATGTGGGATTACGAGCACAGCATTGAAACCACCGCGGCACCCGAGGCGCTCTGGCGAGTCTGGTCCGACGTCGAGAACTGGGGTTCCTGGAACGCCGAAATTGAACACGTTGAGATCGACGGCGCCTTCGCGGAGGGTTCGCAGATCCTCATGACGCCACCCGGGGATGAACCCATCCAGTTGCGCATCGCGGAGGTAGTGGACGGAGAGCTGTTCGTCGACGAAGCACGCTTCGATGAGCTGCTGATCCGAACCGCCCACCGCTTGGACAGGCTCGACGGCAGTCGGGTCCGGGTCGTCTACAAGATGGAGATCACCGGTGCTGGTGCAGATCAGGTTGGCCCCGAGATCGGGCCTGCCATTACTGCAGATTGGCCGGACACCATGGCTTCGCTCGTCGAACTCGCCCAGCGCTGATGCCGCTCAGCCCGGGCGAGAGCCCCGGATTCCTGTTGTGGCACACCACCCTTCGCTGGCAGCGTGAGATGGCGGCCGCATTGGCTCCGATCGGCCTCACCCACGTGCAGTTCGTGCTTCTTGCCTGCACCTGGTGGCTCAACAAAGAGGGTGAGCACCCCAATCAGCTCGCCGTTGCCCGCCAAGCCGGTACCGACGTAAAGATGGCCTCTCAGGTCCTTCGAACCCTGGAGGTGAAAGGTCTCATCGAACGCGAAGTCGACCCCTCGGACACTAGGGCCAAACGGCTACGCGTTACTGAAGCAGGCTCTGAGTTGGCTCCACGAGCAATCGCCGCAGTAGAGCTCGCCGACGCCGAGTTCTTCAAGCGGGCGCCCGCCGGTGAGCTGGTACCGCTGCTGAAAAGGCTGGCGCATCCGAGCGATTGATGGCTGCCCCTGGCTAGTCGTCACCCAGACGGCGCTGGACGTCGAGGAGGAACTTCAGACCGGCGTCGGACAATTCACGTTCATCAATGCCCCATTTTTCTGAGCCCCAAAGCCTAAGGCAGAGGAATGCGCGGTAGACGTCCCGCTCCAATTCGCGAGCCACCTCGATGGGTATCTCGGCGCCGTTCGTCAGCTGAAGGCCACGCTCGTTGAGCGCCAGCTGGATTACCTGGGCACGCAGGTTCCATGGTGGGCGACTACCAGAGAGTTCCCAGTGCAGTTTAAGCCGGGTAACGACATCCAGGCCTACATGATCCGGTGATGCCAGACGGTCAGCAATGTAATCCCACACCATTGCCGGCTTGTTTACGAGTTTCCTGCCCGCTGGCGTCAAAACCAGCCTGTCCTTGTTCTTGCGCAGGAGTTTCCACTCCTGCAACTGTTCGCGGACGATACGCACTGGGGCAACGTGATTCTCCGTGGAACTACTTCCGTGCCAGGCCTCGTTCCATTCCAATTCAGTCATTGCCCGCTTAACGATTATCGGCTTGAGGTACCCAGCCGATGTCAGTGGCAGCCCATCGGGGTGCGCCTCCTCCAAGAACCAAAGAACTGGTCCCAGGACAAATTCCATCTCGTCACCGGTTACCTCACTTGGCCAGAGCCGTTGCGCCAACCGATTCAGCTCATCATTGACAGCCTCCAAGTCGAAGGCCGTCGGGTCGAAGCGATCAGCCCGTTCGCTGGTCACCCACTCCAGCCATCCGACCATGTCGTCATGCTCTGGGTGTTTTGTGTCGCCGACTGCTCGCACAATATTGGCGTATCCGTACACTCCCCCGGAGTCCTCGAGGGGGCCACGCATTGCGCCGCCTGTGCACGTGATTGTCGATTCCTGAATTAGCGTGGGCCCCACGACTTCGATTTCGTGCGTCCAGTTGTCACCAAAGTCGTAGTCGTATTCAAGGGACGACTTTCCAGGCTTGCCTGAGTCGAACAACTCCCGCAGTTCTACCCCGCTGGCCTCCTCCGCGCCTTCAGGTGCGTCGTCATCTTCGGCGACCCTGGTGATGATCCGTTTCTTGCCGGCCTGGTCATGGCCGGCCACGGCGTAAAGATGTGCGTTCTTCCAATCGAATGCGCATTGAATCGCAGCATGCAGCTCGGCAACCGTGGCGTTTTCCGGGAGAACGAGCTGCCGCCAAATCAGAGGGTCCGTTTCGCTGATGGAAATGCGCAGCTCGACGGCGGGAACTTGGGTGGGTGACTCCATGCGCCAATTCTGCCAGTGCTGTTTGAGCAGGGCACAATCGCGTCCCACCACCTAGTTCGTCTCTGCGAACACTCATTTTTGGATTGATGCACCACCGAAAGCCCGAATTTGCTCATAAACCAGCACCTAGAGCGAATGTACGAGCACCTAGACCACCATTCCCGGCCATAGTCTCCTCTTGTGCCTTCGGGACGGGAAACCCGGTGTCCGGCGGGTACCCCACTCGTCCCAGGCGAAGAAGGCACAACGGCACGGCTCCACCTAATAACCCCCAGGTGGAGTCGTGCCCACTCCGGCTTTCGGAGGAGGCCTATCGACGGCTAGTCGGACTGCGGCGCAAGCGGATCACCCGAAACAGGATGCCCACCAGGAACATCAGCACGCCCAGCCCGACGGACAGTGGCGGCAGCGTAGCTACCAACGCCACGCAGGCAACAGCTCCAGCCACTTGAAGTGCTTTCGGGTACCGGCGGTCCTCGGCCGGCTGGGTGAAGGCCGCAATATTTGCGACCAAGTAGTAAAGCAGCACACCGAACGACGAGAAACCGATGGCGCCCCTGAGGTCAGCCACGGCAATGATCAGGCAAATCACCACGGCTAGCGTTGTTTCGGCCCGGTGGGGAACCTTGTAGCGAGGATGAACGGCAGCCAGCCAGTGCGGGAGGTCGTGCTCGCGGGCCATCGCCAAGCTCGTCCGGCCCAGCCCTGCGATCAGCGCCAGGAGAGCACCCAAAGAAGCAACTGCGGCCCCGATCCGAACAATCGGTGCAGCCCAAGACATCGCACCAGCAGTGACGGCATCGGCGAGGGGTGTCGGCGTCCCGGAAACACCGTCGGCTCCCAGTGCCGCCAACAGCGTGACCGCTATCAGGGCATAAATGACAATCGTGATTCCCAGAGCGATGCTGATGGCACGGGGTATCGTGCGGCGAGGTTCGCGAACCTCCTCCCCCATCGTGGCGATCCTCGCGTAGCCAGCGAAGGCAAAGAACAACAGCCCGGCCGACTGCAATATGCCGTACCAGCCGTGCGCCAGCAGCCCCTCCCCTACAAAGTTGCTGAAGTCAGGTCGGGAACCACCCCAAACGGCCGCCAGGGCTATCGCCAGAGCGGTTAGTACGGCGATCACCAAAATCCGCGTAAGTCCCGCCGTGCGAGTCACTCCGTGATAGTTCACAGCCGTCAAAATCACGACGGCGGCGATCGCCACCGGACGCTCCCAGCCTGCCGGTGCTGAGTAGGCTGCGAAGGTCATCGCCATGGCTGCGGCGCTGGCCGTCTTGCCGATCACGAATCCCCACCCGGCAAGAAACCCGGACCAGGGCCCAAGCCGCTCACGTCCGTACACGTAGGTCCCGCCGGAGGTGGGGTATCTGGCGGCGAGTTGCGCGGAGGACGTCGCATTGCAGAAGGCCACGAACGCCGCGACAACCAGACCTATAAGCAGTCCGGATCCTGCAGCTGCCGCGGCTGGTGTAAAGGCGGCGAAGACCCCGGCACCGATCATGGAGCCTAAGCCAATGAGGGAAGCATCAAAGGTGCCAAGACGGCGGGCCAAGGCCGGGGAATTACTCACAAGAACCCTTCACGCATCAAGGTCTGAGCTCTACTGGTGTCACCGGAGACTCGTACTGGAAGATACGTTCAGCCTAACGTGAGTCAGCGTGCTGCCATTGAATTTCCCACGAGGATGAACAGGCCATTACGCGAGGTTGCGCCGGTTTTTCTCAGGGCGTTGGAGATGTGGTTTTCCACTGTTCTCGCGCTGATTCCCAGATGTTCAGCAATCTCAACGTTCGAGCGATGCCCTGCCAACGCGGCCACCTCGATTTCGCGTTCCGTGAGAGGCGTCGTCCTGAAAGTGTTGAAGGAGAGTTGCTCGTTGGTTGACGGGAACCTGGCTGCGAACATCGAGGATGCTTCGGCCATGGCCTCCGCCGCTGCTGTGTTCCCTTCCAGGACGTGACGTTTGAGGGCGCCTCGAAGGAGCATGCCAATCTGATAGTTGTCGGCGTCCAATTCGTAGTGTTTCAGGAGGAGACCAAGCAGCTTGTGATCGCCTTCCACAACGGCGGTGGCAACGGCCAGCATCTGGTCGTGGGCCGTCACTCCGCTGTCCCGCAGAATCTTGCGCAGGAGATCCAGAACCGGCGCGCCGGGACACAGGCATGTGCAGAGCAGCGCCGTCATTGTTGCTTCCAGGATGTAGCCGCTTTTCATCTGGCGTTTGATGAGCTTCACGGCCCGCCTATCAAAAACCGACGGCTGGGTAGTCTCCGCGACAACGAGCTCATGTACACCCCTGCCGATACCGGGCAACGGTCCAACATCAGGCACCTCACTCCGTGCTTGGGAGGCGATGGACAACGCTGGCGAGATGGCCGTCGTCGCATGCCGTAGGCCGGCGAGCCTCAGCATGGCGTCATAAAGGACATCGACGACGAAGCCGGGACGGCCCATGGCAAACACACTGCTCATGAGGTACTCGGCTTCTTCGAAGTAGCCGCGGTACAGCAGTCCGAGCGCTGCCACGTAGCTACTGGCAACGACGCCGAATTGATCGAGGTTTCGACGGGCCTCGGCACGCCAATCCAGTGCGAAGACCAGGGAGTCCTCGATCCTGCCTGCTGCAAAGAGCGCCAAGCCGTGAACGAACGGACGGAGATGCGGGAAGGTGTCGTCGTCCTCAGCCTTCTCTGTCAGGCTGAGGACCGCGCCCGGCCGAAATCGATACAGCTCGAGCAGGCTTTGGACGAGTCCTTCCAACCCCAGCGAGGTAGGCTGCGGGGCTTCGCCAGAAGGCTCGGGCACAGGTGCGACCCGACCATGGGAGGCGTTGATGAAGAGGATCGCGGCTTCGGCAGTAGACGCCTGTTCCGGGTTGTGCTCGGCGAATCCTTTCAGGATGTCAAATGCCGTACTCACGCCTTGCCCTGAGTAGATTGCAAGGAAAGCCTTGGTGATCGCGAGAAAAAGAATGTCATTGGGGTCGCCGTTGAGCGTGGACGTCTCCTGGCAGACTCGTGTTGCCCGCATAACGTTCACCGGCGCTCCCCAGTAAACCCTGAGCAGAGCGGCAGCATTGGTCGCGGACTTGTTCGCTTGCCATCGTTCATAGCGCGTGCGTTCACGGGCTGCACTGTGATCGTGAAAATGCCGGGCGGTTACGGCGTCATCGTTTCCCTTCTCGAGGCGCAAGGACCCCAGCACCCGGGATAGGCAGTCAGCAGTGGTTGAATTGCCCTGCGCAGTTTGAGGCACGCCCTCAAGCGCACCAGCAATCTTGTTTCGCAAGAGGTGCCGGTCCCTGAGCGTCTTTTGGCCCCTGAAATAGTCTGCGATGACGGGCGGGCTTATCGCCGCGATCGGTCCATTGTGGTGATCGTCCATGACTGACAGGAATCCGCGCCGTTCAAGGCCTTCCAACACATCGGGCTGCACCACCTTTTGCAGAACGTCCACACGGGCGGTGCCAAGGATTGCCATGGTGTGCAGGGCAGTGACTTCTTCCGGATCCAGGTCCGCCAGCAGCTCTTCGAGGGTTCCTCTCAGATGCTCGTTCCAGAGGCTGTCACCTGTCATCTGCCACTGCCGGCCACGCATAACCAGCAGCTCGCTTAAGGCCGCGGTCTCCGTTATGCGGACGATGAGCCGAGGGTTGCCGCCGGACTTGGTCAGGATTCTGGCTGTTGTGTCTGCATCTGCAGCAGCCCCCAGCACCTGCGTCACCAAAGTGTGTACCTGCTCAAAATGGAGTGGGTTCAGTTGCAGCAAAGCTTCGCGGCCACTGTTCATGACGGCCAGTTGACCTCTTGAGATCGAGCCGGTGTCCGGAGCCGTGACGATCAGCGGACAATCGGACCTGCGCCGAACGGATTCCAGGACCGCAAGCGATTCGATGTCCAGCAGATGGATGTCGTCCACTATCAGGACGTGCTTCCCAGGCTTGGATAACTGGCTTGAGAGCGCATCTGCCATATCCATGACTCCGCTGCGGCCGGGCCGAAGCTCCAAACCCAGGCTCTTAATGGCTGAGTACGGAATCGAGCGATGTGTTCGAAGGCCGCTGATGACGTGGATAGCGATGCCGGTTTTTTCCAGGCTGGCCACTACGTTTTGCAACACCGTGGTCCTGCCGCTTCCGGGGGCTCCAATAATCCGCACGCTTATGCCGCGGCCGACGAAATCGAGGATGCGCTGAACCTCAGAATCGAACACTCGATCCAACCTTCTGTTTCTGTGGATGACCGACATGCGGCTCACTTCGCAGGTTAGATCTCGGAAACGGGACTAGGTGGCAAAACAGCCTTGCACAGGCCGCTTAACGCCCGCCTAGGTGGCGATTCCGGCAAAAATGAGTGCTCGCGCGACTCGCCTAGGTGCTGAGCCTGCTTCGAATGAGCTGGTGGGAGAGAGTCGTTTGCAGTCTGTTCGTCCATGGGAGGCCCTCGGTTTCGTAGTTATACCAACCACGCTACGGACGTTCGAAGGTGAGTTACAGGGGTGTAATTCGCTATGTGGATATATGTTCTAACTACTTTCCAGCAACTCGTATACATATTCGACTACAACGACAAGAAAAAACAGGGCTGGTCAGCGACCAGCCCTGCTTTTTTGTTTATCCGAAGACTAGATAGCCTGGATGTTTACTGCCTGGGGACCCTTGGGGCCCTGCTCGACGTCGAAGGAAACCTTCTGGTTCTCTTCGAGGGAGCGGTAGCCCGAGGAGTTGATCGCAGAGTAGTGAGCGAAAACGTCCTGGCTGCCATCTTCAGGAGAGATGAAGCCGAAGCCCTTTTCGGAGTTGAACCATTTCACGGTACCTGTAGCCATTTTTTCAGTCCTTACTGAAGGTGGAGATTCTCCCGACTTTCGGGTCTCCGGTGTGGGGTGTTCTCCACCGTTACTTCAGAAGGTCGCGATCCAGATGGATCACGGGGACTGCCTGAACTACCAAATGCCAAACACAACAACACCGTCAAGTTTACATAGATCTGAGCAGATAGCTAGTGCGACGTCAGATTAATCAATCCGATGGCTGGATTACCCTCTTTGAAGAGGGCCGTCGGAGGTCATGGCGAGACTGAACCTCCCGGTTGCCATGGCGTGTCCGCGTGCGAGAGCCAAACCATTGCAGGATTCAGAGAGCGAATGAGCTGCTGACCCTCGGTGCGGGGGTTATCGAGTTCATCGAAGAAAACCGCTGTGTCACCGGCGATGATGGTAGGCGGTCCGTCGCCGTCAATCACGACAACCTGTGAGCCGCGAGTGTGACCTGGTGTCCGAAGGAGCCGAATCCCGGGAAGAAGTTCGAGTTCGTTGTCGACGGTGACGTACTGCATCCCTGGTGGGTCTACCCATTCCGGGATGGTGTAGTCGTCCTGGTTGCGGGCATCGTCAAGCTCCTGACGCTGAACGTAGATGGGCTTGCCCGCGAAGAGGTGGTTACCTCCGCAATGGTCAAAATGCAGGTGGGTGTTGACGACTATATCGACGCTGCTGATGTCGAAGTCCTGCTCGTTCAGTGGATAAATGCGTGGCTCCATGTCAGCTACCGCCGGATGAAGCTGAGTCATGCCGGTATCCACCAGCACGCGCCCCTCGGGGTGGTCAATAACATGCACATACACCGGCATTGCCTCGCCTTCGGCAAGCAGCTCGGCGACACGAATGGCAGTAACACGGATTGCAGCGGGAGAATTCAATTCTTCACCCCAGTCCCACATCAAGGCCGTGATGTGTCCCGGAAGCAACAGACCCTTCAGCCAGCGCGCGCTGAGATCTGTGGCCATGATCCAGACTCCCATCGGTCGGCGCGTCCGTCGAGGAGGCAGGCCCCCTTGCTGGTTTCCGGACTGCTTGTCATGCTCTGCGTACAGGTGCCATGGCGGTACAACCTAGGAGGACAAGCAAATGCAGATGCCCAAGCCCTCGGACGCCGATAAGGAACGCTTCCGTTCTGTGCTGCCCGATCATCCCGATGTCGTCGTCAAGCCGATGTTCGGCAATCTTGGCGCGTTCGTGAATGGCAACATGTTTGCTGGACTGTTCGGCCCCACCATCGGCGTCCGTCTTTCCGAGGCTGATAAGGCCGAGCTCGAGGCTGATCATGAGACTCAGCCCTTTGGTCCTGAAGAACGTCCCATGGGCGGATACACCGGTCTTCCGGAAGCTTGGAACGATAACGCTGAGAAGGCCGAACCATGGGTGGCCAAAGCATTCGATTACGTGGCCGGGCTCCCACCCAAGAAACCCAAAGCACGGCCTTCCAAGAACTAGAGACCTCACCCTTCCCGGACCCTCGCCAAACATGCCGTTTCGTGCTGAGATCAAGCCATGCCCTCGATGAATGGACGAACCGCGCTGGTAACCGGCGCTACGGGTGGTCTTGCCAAGGCCATCGCTACTGCGCTGGCCCGCGAAGGTGCCACCGTCGTCGTGGTTGGACGGACAGAAGCACGGGCAGAGGAGGCTATGCGCGACATCCGCGCCGCAGTCCCGGGCGCGATCGTGGAGCCTCTTGCCTGCGATCTCTCAAACCAAGCGTCAATTCGCTCGGCCGCTGAGGAGTTCCTTTCCCGCCACGACGAGCTTCACGTGCTCGTCAACGCGGCCGGCGTTTTCCGCAAGGAACGCCACACGACCGCAGATGGCCTCGAGGTCACGTTCGCTACCAACGTGATGGGCTACTTCCTTCTCACGAATCTGCTCCTGGATGCACTCAAGCGCGGCGCGACCAGGGATGAGGGTCAGCCATCGCGGGTCGTAAACATCGCTTCCAAGTATTCGGGCGGCCCCTCGGTCACCAAGATCGATTTCGACGACCTTCAAACTGCGAAGGGCGGTTACAGTTACCTGCGCTCAACCCCGCCAACGATGCTCGGCCGGGTTTTGTTGACCCAGGAGTTCGCGGAGCGCCTTCGCGGATCCAACGTGGTCGTCAACGCAGTACATCCCGGCCTGGTCAAGCACACCGGTCTTCTGCAGGACGTTGGCGGCCCCTTCCGCTGGATGACAAACACCTTCGGCAAGCCTGCGGAGAAGGCAGCCGATACGGCCGTGTGGCTGGCCACCTCACCGGACGCTGCGGCAGTCTCCGGCAAGCTCTGGGCGAAACGCAAGGAACTGCCGACGCCGGGCATGGGCTCTGATCCCGACGCCCGGAAGCGGCTGTGGGAAGAATGCGAGCGACTGTCCAAAATTCTGTGACCCGACGGCCAAAACCTAGCGCCTACTGACCTCCCGCAGTCGAAGTCCAGCAGGATGAGATGAGACCGGAACGGGGTTCGTTTGTGAAACGAAAGTGGTCCCTAGGCCGGGAATAGAAGCCCCCAAACAATGTGTCGGGACCCAGGGAATAGTGATGCCAAATCTCGATATTTCTTCAACTGACGCATAAAGGGCGGCATTTCGATACTCAATATCGGGTAAATGGTCGATTCATTGACAATAATCCAATTGTTGTAGTTTCCTGAATCTTGGGAGCGGATGGCCTCCAGGCCTACGAATGATTGGGGACTCCGTGTTAACTACGATTCTTCTATGTCGGCTTGCATTAAGTCAGAATGGCTTGGCTGGATGAGGAAAAGCATGCCGTTCTTCAGTTCCATGGTCAGCCATGATTGGCGCCAGCTTGGCTACCCCAGCTTCGAGACTGCGGCGTTCTGGGATACAAGATCTTGCGGGGTTGCTTGTCTGCGCATGGTGTACGCCCATCTCGTGCCAAGCCTTCAAATCTCTCCTGCTGTCATCACCGAAGAATTACTTCGAGACAGCTCGTACACCGAGCAATCCGGTTGGAACCACTATGGGCTCGCCCGCCACGCCAAAAGGAACGGCCTGGAGGGCGACCTCGTTCAGCTAGCCTCGACAGAAGACTTCATCCAGGCCGTGCGTGGGCCGGGGATACTAGTTGTCTCTATCAGCCCATCCTTCGAATCTGACGGTCAGTCAGGCCACCTCGCTGTAATCGCGGGGATAAGCAGTTCTGGCCACATCCGAGTCCATCGACCATCCAGCCGGCACCCGACAGATGGTTGCGATATTCGCGTCGACCTGCAGACTTTTTGGGCCCATTTCTCGGGACGCGCGATTCACATTCGAAGTGCCTAACTGCCATGGGCAAATACGTACCGGAGAGGACCTGCCAAGCGTAGGATCCACCCCATGGGACGCACCCCGGAAACGGTCATCATCGGCGCAGGCCAAGCAGGACTCGCGACGAGCTACTGGCTGACCCAGGCCGGCGTCGAGCATCAAATCCTGGAACGGCGGGACTCGCTGGGAGGCGCGTTCCAGGACCGCTGGGATGGGTTCTACATGAACACGCCGAACCTTGCGCTGGGCCTGCCGGGGATGCCGTATTCCGGTGAGGAACCGGACGCGTTCATACCGCGGATCGCTGCGGTGAATCTCTTCAGAAAGTACGCGGAAGTTATCAACGCTCCGGTTCGCACCGGCGTCGAGGTGACGCGGCTGGCGGCCGCAGCGGATGGGTTCACCATCGAGACGTCGCTCGGACACTTGCAGGCACGCAACGTCGTCCTGGCGACGGGCGCCTATCAGGTACCCAAGCTTCCCGCCGCGGCGGGCAACCTCCCGCAGAACGTCTTCCAGCTCCACACGCACGAGTACCGCAACCCCCAGCAGTTGCCCGATGGCGCTGTGCTGATTGTCGGGACCGGGCAGTCGGGCGGGCAGATCGCCGAGGAGCTGCACGCGGCCGGTCGCGAAGTCCACCTGGCCGTCTCCACGTGTCCTGAAGCGCCGCGCCGTTACCGCGGCCACGACCTCATCTACTGGCTGCTGGAAGTCGGCAAACACGGGCCGGACTACGGCATCAACGCCCTCACCCGCGAGGGACTCCCCTCTCCCGCGGCCCGTTTCGCCTGCAACCCGCTGCTCTCCGGTACAGACGGCGGCCACAACATCCACCTCCGCGAGCTCGGCCGCCGGGGCATGCACCTGCACGGCCATCTGGAAAACATCGACGACGGCGTCATCACGTTCACCGACGACCTGCCCGAACGGCTCGCAACAGTCGAGTCAACGTTCACGCAGCGCTCCGGGCGCGCGATCGAGGCGTACATCGCGGCGGCTGGCATCGAAGCCCCGGAGCAACCACCGGAGCCCGAGGACGACTGGCTGCCCGCAGAACCAGCCAAGCTGAACCTTGCCGAAGCGAACATCACGTCCGTCCTGTGGGCCACCGGCTACAAGCTCGACCTGAGCTTCATCGACATGCCCGTGCTGGATGAATGGGGCTACCCGCGGCACTCGCGCGGTGTCATGGAACTCCCTGGCCTGTACACGGTGGGCCTGCCCTGGCTCACGCGACACTACTCGTCGATCGTCGGCGGGGTGGGCCTGGATGCGGAGTACGTGGCGGGCAGGATTGCTGGGGCCTGAGCGGGCCTCTCCCCCTAGCCCCTCCCCAGGCGTATGGTTCACCCATGGGAGCAATCCGTGCGTTCTTCCTTCCAGGCAGCGTCCTTCCTGCTGCGCCCGCCTACACCGACCTCATTAAAGCGCTGGGCCCTGACGTGGACGCGTTTGCGAAGGACCTGGACCTCTACGAGGCCGACGAGCCGCCACCCGGTTGGTCCCTAGATACCGAGGTCGAAGGAGTCCTACGCGAGGCAGATGCCAAACAGTGGGACACGTTCCACCTTGTCGGCTACTCGGGTGGTGGAGCCGCGGCCCTCGCTTTCGCCGCCAAGCACCCCGGGCGTTTGCTCAGCCTGACCCTCTTGGAGCCTGCCTGGGCGGGAGACTGGGATTGGAGCAAGGAACACTCCCGATTCTGGAAGCGGATTGAAGAACTCGAGTCGCTGCCGCCAAATCAGTTCATGGAGGCCTTCACGAGGCTGGCGGTAAGACCCGACGTCGTCCTTCCGCCTCCACCGGCGGGCGACCCGCCGCCGTGGATGGCCAAGCGACCTGCCGGAATTCGAGCATTCCTGCATGATTTCGAGAAGTATCACCTGGACCGCGAGCAGCTTAGCGCGTTCGCAAAACCAGTCCTTTTCGTGCTCGGAGGACTAAGCAATCCGGACCAATACGGGGACATCGCAGATCGACTGTCCCAGGTTTTCCCGGATTATCGCGTGGAGGTGTTTGAGGATCGTCACCACTTCGATCCCCCGCATCGGATCGAACCCGAACGGCTCGCTGCTGTTCTGAAGGAACACTGGAACAGGGCCTAGTACATGTGCTTAGCTGCAGACATGCCGCACTAGCGGCATCAGGGCCCTCGTCCCAAGACATGTCACCTCCATGTCAAACAAAGTCAGGACTTGGGTGGCTCGAAGATGCTGAAATTCATCGCGTTGTTGCCCGACTGAGTAGTTACAGAAACTGCACCCTCGGGCGTGACAACAATGTCGTTGATCACTTCGCCCTCTACCAGGTCGACCCTGCCTTTGCTTTCCCAGCCGCTGTAGATGGCCAGCCTGTTACAGCCCGACGAGGCCGTACCTGCCCGCTGCGCTTCATGTACTTGCCAAAGTGTTCCTTCAACTAGAAGAGTTTCACTGCCACAAGTATGAAACGAGCTACTGAACGGGTACGGAGTTGTCCTGAGTGACAACGCGGACGTCTCTTCCGCCGAAGTCCAAGCCCCCTGGCTGGTTGGTATGAAAAATGCTACTGCGGCCCCTATCGCAAGAACGCCGAAGAGCACGGAGCCGATCCGGAGTGACCACGGCCTGAGAATGAGGAACAGGCCCAGCAAGATAGAAAATATGGCGCAACCCATGAGCCAATCGGACATGAAGTAAAGTCCATCTTCACGGACTTTGACGTCATACACGCCAGATCCTCTACCTCGAAAGAAAGAATCGCGGAGCACGAATTTGCCGAGCAGCCATGGGACCAGAACCGTTGCGCAGAGGCCTACGGTCAGAACGATGAATCCCTTATCTCTTCCTCGGCGCCCCGAGGCTTCGCGCTTTAATTCTGCGATTCTGTCATCGATGGACGTTGCCATACCGGTTACCGGCCCAAGTAGCGGTCGAGGTCGTCAGCCTTTCGAGACAGATATTCCTTGAGCTCGTCGGCCTCCTTCGAGAAAGCCGTCACGGAGCTCAGGAAACCTTCGAGTTCACGTTCGAACTGGGTCCGTCGGTCATCGTTCCATTGAGCAGATTTAAATGATCCGCGCATTCCCTCAACGGCGCGGCTTATATCTTCCTGACCCCGCCTCAGTGCATCACGAAGTGCCCTTAGTGATTCCGGATCAGCATTGACTCTTGCCATGGTGTGACCTCCCGTTCGATAGATTTACAAGTTGTTCAAGGCACTGGAAATTGCACTTTCGGCATTCTGAAGTGTCACTCGCAGAGCTTCCTCCTCGACGGAGAGCACCCGGAGATGGCGATCTTCCAGATACGTGTACACGACGTCGCGCCACAAGATCTTGGCTTGGTTTTCGGACGTTTGGCGGACGCGGACAACTTCGCTCAGTTGCATCAGCGGTCGTTCGAGGTAACCCATTATTTGATCACCGCGGGTACATGCGATAAGCCCATTTGTTTGGCCACCCAAATCCGGTGGTATCCGTTTGACACCTTGAGGTCCGAGCTCAAATGGATGGCCGAGTCTCCGAAGAAACCAGAGTATGTATCCGCGTAGGACCGCACCCCCATTCTTCCCTCAGTCACATCCCGAGCCCGAAGATCCTCGATCGTTCCACCGCTGGCCAGCGTTGGCAAAACCACCTCATGAAGGGCATCGTGAGCCCATCGAAGATCGGCAGGTGAGTAGCCCTTTCCAAAGCTTTCGGGGCCAGTAACGTGCGAATCGGAGTCGTCGATATCCGCTACCGGTATGAGCTGAATTTGGGGCGGGAGCCCTGGAAGAACGATCCCCGATGTCCTTTTGTCCAGCTGTGGGGTTGGGGCCGGGGCAGCGCTCCCAGTCGGCCCTCTACCGTGGACGTTACCTTGCCCCGCCCAGTACTCTTCCAGCGCCTCACGCTTTTGGCTGAGAAGTCGTCTCGCTGCATCGCTTATTGCCTCGACTGCAGACGCGTTCGCTGCGATCGCCCGTTCGCACTCACGAAACTGAACTAATACTGCGTCTCGGACTCTTCTGGCCCGATCCAATGCGCTTTCGGCTTGGTTAAGCCGGTGGAGTGCACCGTTGACGTCAGGGCGATACAAGGGCGGCGCTTCGGATTCATTTGCACTCCGCTCAGCGTCAACAGCAAGCTCCAATTCTGCTTTGCTGCTGGCCGCGGCTCGAGAGCGATCCCGAATGACATCATCAACAAAATCCAGAATCGTTCTCGACGCGGCACTGTATTCATGCCTTATTTGGTAGGTGAGATCACGATACTTATGAAGGTCCCGCGAAACTGCATCGACTGCTTCGATGGTGACATCAGCCGTTGACACTGTCCCGCTCCACTGCAGCCGAGATCCACTCGGGATTCTTTACTTCGAACCGGCGGAGTGTCTTGTTGATAACCCGGTCATAGTCATCAAAGTAGACCTCAGAAGCTTTCAAACGCGCTCCGCAGTCGCTGTCCACTAGCCGGCGTGAATCATCCGCTCCCATCGTGCCAACGATCTTGATGCCAAACTCGCGAATCATTGCTGAAGTCAGCCTTCTGTCGACGCTGGCTGGCCTATCAGCAAGTGCGATGACATGGACCCCGAACTCGGGGCCTTCCGTAAGGATTCGTTGAAGTTGAGTTGCCGAAGAACTATCGCTCAGGGTGTAAAGATCGCTTGCCAGTTCGCGGGCCCGTTGAATTCCCGCCAGCATCACCACATGTGCCGGCGCCGCGTAGTCGCTTCGCTGGATTCGCTGCTCCAGCAGTTCTGTGAGTTGAGACATCGTTCCCGGGAGTCCGCGTGGACTGACCAAGGAGACCGCCGGAGACATTGCGTCCTTGAGCGGTTCGGACGCAGCATCAAAGACACCGAAATCGACGAACGTCGTCGTGACGCCAGCTGCCGCTAAATCCACGGCTATTGCCATGAGCGTGTGCAGTCCTTGATCGTCGACGACAAGCAGGCTTCGGCCAGGCGAACGATCTAACGTCACGCTAAAAGGACCTTCCAGTGACATCGGAGCTCCCACCATGACGGCCAACTCCTTATGTGGATCACTCCGTCCAAGGAGCTGGGCATCAAGGCTTTCAATGGACTGTGGTTCGGAACCCTCAAAGACAATTGGCTCACGCTTTACCCAACCGCCCTTGTTTGCGCGGGAGCGAAGGTCTTCAAGGACCTCGTGCCGACGCTTCGGATCCCAATAGCTTGCCTGAAAGCGATCATTTCCCTCACGCAGCCCATTTTTCGTATTGAGGATTCCCTCGCCTGGGCGTGTCAGGAGCTGAGCGTCGGGGTTGCCCTCACCGAGAAGGAGCCTTGAGTCGGCTTCCGAACTCGAAAGGACCAGCCTGTAGAAGATCTGATCTGCAAGGCTCCGGAAAGCTGAGCCGACCAAGGCGATAGTTTGCGATCCCAGGACTACGTGAATGCCAAAAGCGCGGCCTTCCTTAATAACGCGCTCAAGAAGTCGCTCGCCCTCACGTCGTACTGCGTCTTCCTGCATCAACAACTTGTGGAACTCATCGATCATGAGAACGATACGGGGCATTGGTTGACCCGTGGCGCGGCGATAGCCCGTCACATCAACCACCGATCCACCCTGTGCTTTGAACTTGGCGCCCCGCCTTTGAATCTCGGCTTCGAGCTCCAACAAGACACTGACAGCGAACTCCCGGCTGCTTTCAATCGCTACTGCTCGCGCATGTGGAAGCTTCGATTCGGCGTACTGCTTGAACTCAACTCCTTCTTTGAGATCCACAAGGTAAAGCTCAAGCTCCGATGGGTCGTAGTTGAGCACAAGGTCGAGAATCAGGGCGTGAAAAAGAGACGATTTTCCAGAACCCGTTTGACCGCCTATGAGTGCGGAGGATTCCATCTTGGAATTGAAGATGAGGTTCGCAACGCCGGAGGATCCCATTCGTCCAAAGCGACTCTCGACTCCGTTTGCGGAGGAAGCCGCCCACCATGTTCCAGGATCATTTGGCATCGCGATCCCTTCAGAGACGCCTAAGCCCCGTTGGGCGGACAGTGCGTCCCGCCGCATCGCAATTTCTACAACCGTCTCGGGAAGGACCCGGGCTTCAGTCTGAGATGCCAAGCCCCGGAGAACTTTGGCGCATATCTCTTCGCGGACGGTACTCGTCGGCTCTGCAGGGAACGTGAGACGCCAGGTTAGTTTGATGTCCTTGAGGAACAGCGAATCGGGCACATGCAGTGGGGCATCAAAAGCTGATGTTGCATACAGATTTGGTAGCCCGGCAAGGGCAGACTGTGTTCGTTCGTGAGCGGGGGTCTCGACGAAAAAGAAGACGCCAGCACGGCGTCCCACGGATGCGAGACGCTGCAAGCGGGACAAAGCCTCTTGGTCGAAGGAGCGACCGTCCCGCGTGAACATTTTGGGGAAGTCATAGAGGAGGACAACTCTGTACGGTTCAGCCACTTCTCCTGCGGCAATATTGTATTCCGTGAGACTGGAGTGCTGACCCTGAAGATACTTTTGCGTCACAAACGTGACATGCTTTTCGATCTCGATCAGTAGCTTCGAAACCTGATCCGAGGTCGTCCAAATCGCATCTCCGAGAATGTGATCCCCAGCGTCATTAAGGCCATAAAGAAAATCAAGTGACTTCCCGAGGCCTACAGGATCCACACCGTCAATACGAAGCATCCCGGCGTCCACGGTATCCAAAAGCTGAAGAACGGATGATTCAATGGCGTTCCGCTGATCCGTTACGAAGCCGCCGGCAGCATCCAAGTCAACAACCACGGGGTAGTGAAAGAGAGCTGGGTTATGCTCTATGGCGATCGTCTGTGTAGAGGCAGACTTTGAGCTGTCTGCCGCGACGTGGCTGGCAGTAAATGTATGAGCCGAAAGAGTATTCTCGCCGACATAGACGCGAGGCGAGTCTATGTCACCCGCTGATACCGCTCCGCCAAGCCAGCGAGGTTTCCCCTGCAGTGGACCGGGACCCAACGAAAGCGCAAAAGAATCTAGACCGAGCGTGCCATCCGTCAAGTCCCTTTTAGATCGGTCCATCCACATTTTGAATGCTCGTTTGTTGATTTCGTCGAGCTTGGCGTCACGCTTTTTTTGTAGCTTCTCCACTACGGATTCGAACGGAGCCAGAACAGACCGTCCTGCCTGAGTAAACTCCTTTATATCTTCAAGCCGTTTGATCTGAAAGAACGGAATTCTCTTGGCGTCTGCCCGATCAGCGACTTCGTCTGCTTGAAGCATCCATTCCAACGGACTGATTGCGGGACCAGGGGAACCGCCTCGAAGGTCATCCACGGTAATGCCCCGGGGCTTCAACGAATCTAGTAGTCTCCTGCGTGCTTCCCTGAGTTGTTGCTCCAGAGCTCTGTACTCGTCGACTTGCACGTCGATCTCTTGCTGGGGACTAACCCAACGGACGCCAATAGAATCGTTGAGTTTCCTCACGGATGCAATGGCCGAAACTTCCACCTCAGCCGCGTACTTGGCCCACAAATCTTCCAGGATGTAATCGCCGAGCTGAGACAAAGCAACCACAGCAGAGGAGTCCTCAGGGATATTGGATCTTCGCCCGACTATAACCTTGGATGCCAGCCCACGAAGCTCACTTATGAATTCCTCCAGAGAAGGAGTTAGGCCTCCGCACCACACGTACTGGCCGCTGCTAAGGCTTCTTGCTTCGTCTGCGGAAATGTTCAGCGCCTCTTGCAGGCGTTGTTCAATTTCACTCTTACGAACACCTGCGTCAACGATGCGAATCACTTGCTGCACTCGAGTCCCCCTGGCAGTGTCAAAAGCCGCTTGTAGAGCTAGGGGTAGCATATGTGCCGGGCGTCCGCATTCGGCTTAGAGTCCTCATATTACGAGTTCAGATTTTCGGAGACAGCCGGAATCAAGGCACGGAATCTGAGGAGACCAGCCCCACCGATTGAACTGGGCGAAAGAAGGTCTATAGCGCGGTCATATCCCCTACCCCAGGCGTCCCCTCAACCAAAGCGTAGCGCTGCATCACGGCACCCTTCGGCGAGGCGACCACCGGCTCAATGAGTCGTAGGTTCGTCGGAATCACCCCATCGGCGAAGACCTTCTTCCCGCCCCCGAGGAGGATCGGATACACCCAAAGCGTGAGCCGATCGAAGAGCCGCTCGGCGAACAGGGTCTGCACGAAGTCGAGACTGCCGATGACGTGTATGTGCTCATGCTTGTCACGCAGAACCTGCAAGGCAGCCACCACATCAGGACCGAGCTGAGACGAGCCATCCCACTCAAGGTTCAGCGCCTGGCGGGAGGCCACGTATTTCGGAATCCGGTTGAACAACTGCGCTATGCCCCCGTCCTGGTACGGCCAGTACCCGGCAAAGATGTCGTAGGTCCGGCGCCCAAGAAGCAGTGCGTCCATTCCCACCATCCCGGATTCGACCTGTTCGCCGACCGCGTCGTCGAACAGAGGCGCCTGCCAACCGCCAAACGCGAATCCATCGGCCGGGTCCTCTTCGGGTCCCCCCGGCGCTTGCGCGACGCCGTCTAGCGTGGTGAACAGGTCGATCTGGATGAGTCCCATGCCGGGCTCCTTCTCGTCTGCCCGTCGTCACCCCGGCGACGGGATCACTCCGAGGCTTCCACAGGATGCCTTGCGAAGCAACGGCCAACGGAGAACATCGACGACGGCGACCCCACCTGCCGCTGTGACCCCACCAAACGTCTGGTCGGAGCAGTCTCTAAACTTCCCGGAGCTCCAACTGTGGCGCCGGCATCCGGAACCCGCAGGTCAGGGATTGCAAGCCCTTCGCTAACAGTGAAGAAGAATCCACTCACAGCAATAAATGAATGACATTCGTTTACTCGAGGCGTAAGCCTCGTCACAGTCGATATCTGAAGCGAACCGAGACCGCACGAAACGCCACAGCCACGGAGCGGATGAAGGGCGAAGGCAAACCTGCCTACTTGGCTCCGAGCCGAGAACGCCTGCCATGTCCTTGCCCCAAAGCCGACGAAAGGCAAGTTTCCACCCCCTGCATTGATAACCTGGGCGCCCAAGACGATTGCGGCCGAGACACCGGCGAGCCCGAACAAACTAGGCAGGTTATGCTCCAGAGCCCAGGGTCTGCTCAGGAATGAAGAAGACGCCGTCAAATCCCGCTGTAACCTGGTAACCTGTATCGTCGGCAGTTTCGGGTGGAGGCCAGTTTGATTCCGGTAGTGGACATTTTTGCAGGGCCAGGAGGGCTCAACGAAGGCTTCTCCAACGTGTTGGACGCAACAACCAACAAGCCAGTCTTCAAGACAGCCCTATCCATCGAGATGGAAGAATCGGCTGTCCGAACCCTGACACTCCGGGCGGCATATCGTCACCTACTTCACTCCGATGGCGGTCTTCCCCCGGTTTACAAAGAGTTTCTTGATGGGAAGCGGTCCCTTGCCCAGCTACATGACGACGCCCGTTTTGCGTCAGCGTATCAAGCAGCTCAAAAGGAAGTTCGCAAGTTCGAGCTCTCGGAGAAGTCACGCGCGGAGTCCGATCAAATCATTCAAGAGGCACTCGGCGAAAATTCCTCGACCTGGGTTTTGATCGGAGGCCCACCATGCCAAGCGTATTCACTTGCGGGACGGTCGCGGCGTACAAATGACCTCGAATTTGAGAACGACCACAAGCACTTCCTCTATAGGGAATATCTCCACATCATCCAGCGCTTCAAGCCGGCCATATACGTAATGGAAAACGTCAAGGGTCTGTTGTCCGCTACGAATGGTGGAAACAAGATGTTTGAGCTGATTCGCAAAGATCTTACTAGCCCATCGGAGGACCTCAACTACACGCTCCACTCCATGGTGGTCGAGACCGGCCCCGACGGTCCAGGGCCGCAAGATTTCATAATTCGAGCCGAAGACTTCGGAATCCCACAGAAACGCCACCGCGTGATTATTGTGGGGATAAGGACGGATCTTAATCTTGGCGCTCCCGCGGTCTTGGAAAAATCGCTTCCGGTGACTGTCGCAGAGGCAATTGGTAACTTGCCGAGGATCCGTTCCTCGGTTTCAAGGACAGCGGACCCCGGAGGTCAGCTCTGGGCCGAAGTTCGACGGAGCATTCACGAACGCGGAAAGAAGGGCATTCTGACAGAAGCGCCCTCCTTCAGGCCCAATACTAAATTGGACACATTGTCTTCGTCCTCGGCAGCCGTGCTCAATGACGACATTATGTCGAACATTTCGGCAAAGACATACCACGAATGGATTTCCGAAAGGTCCGGTTCGGCAACTCTCCAGCATGAAGCTCGTGGGCACATGATTGAAGACTTGGAACGCTACTACTTGCTTAGTGGCCTGGCTCAGTCGCTCGCCGATAGCCCCAAGGTGCGGCAACTACCTCGGAATTACTGGCCCAATCACAAAAACGTGGAATCTGCTTCCATGCCTTTCGAAGATCGGTTCCGCGTCCAGGTATGGAACAAACCCTCCACAACGATCGTCTCGCATATCGCCAAAGATGGGCACTACTACATCCACCCTGACCCGAACCAGATGCGCAGCTTAACCGTCAGAGAAGCAGCGCGACTGCAAACATTTCCAGACAATTACTTTTTCGTTGGGAATCGAACACAGCAATACACCCAAGTCGGGAACGCTGTACCTCCGCTGTTGGCCTTCAAAATTGGCACCGCCGTGGCTGACCTATTGTCGTAATCAACCGTGTGCGGGTCCACCTCCAGATGTCATGTCGGAAATTCCCAAAGCTTCTGCGGAATCGCTAAATAGAGATGCCACAAATACGTCAATCTGTTCAGGGGTCATAACAAAAACGGACTGAACAGCCATCTGCCTGAGCAGGCGCTTAGTCGCATCGCGAAAAAGATCCATTCGCCGTCCGGTCTTTGCGGCAGCCGTAACCGCTAACAATTGCCTACCCATTGATCTTGCTAGCAAGGGGTAGCCCCCTATTCGAGGCTTTTCCAAAAGGTTAACAACCTCGTCTTCTCCGAGTTCACCGGCCAACTCAGGACCCAACAGATGAACTCTCCACCACAAGCGACCGATAGTTGTTCTCGTAAAGTCGAACAACCGGTCTTCGGAAATCATCCAACGCCGAGATTCCGCACTGAACTGTCCATAGCGCCAAAGCACTATATCAGGCACGACGGCAGCGTTAAAGAAATTCCAGACATCAATCGAAGAGGCGTCCGCGGGCATAATTGCCATCTGAGCGTGAATCTCCGGACCGACGGTCCGGTCAAACTCGACCAAAACCTTATTGCTAACCTTCGATGGGAAGCCGAATTCTCCGGCTATGCCCAGTATCTTTGTCCGGAGATTGTGGAGTTCGGACGAGCCCGCACGCTGCCTAGCCAGCGGATAATACTGCGCGGTCCCAACATCGAGATCAAGTGCTATCGAAATTTCGGACAGACTCTGGGTGCGAAGCAGCTCCCAAGAGCGCGCAGCATCGTGCAGGGGCATGCGTGGGTAGCACAAGAGTGCACCTGATGTGGTCATTTCGATTTCCCGCTCACCTTTGCTTGGAGCTCCGCCTCAACCCGTCCTGGATCCTCCCGGTAACGCTGCTGGACCTGATCAAGGGTCCCTCCTACAAGGCGCACGACAGTTGACAATACGTGTCCCAGTGATTCTTCTGGGTAGTCCATTTCGAGACTTAGCTCCTCGGAAGTTAACGCTTCGCGCAACAATTGCCGCATAAAATCTATCTCGAGGAAACGAAGCCAAGTCTCCGCCTCGGCAGATTCGGAATCCTGAAGCATATGAGCGATATAGTCATTATCGGAATTTAGCCACAACCAAATGGCCGCCGAGGCACTCGTTGCCAAATCATGAGTCGTCAGTCGCAACCACCAGAGTGCGTTACTTGATCCCGTAAACCCGTGTTCGGCAAAACTTACCGGCAGCATAGGAAGTCGGGGCGCGGTCCCTTCAAGAACAATTTTTCGCCCATGCACAAAAACCGTGTTTCCCAGCTTCTTTGGGGCAAATGGGCTACTTGAAACGTTAACTTCAAGGAGTGAGATTTGGAACTCTAAGAAAAGCGTTCCGGAAATTTGATGCCCAGGGACAGCTAAATAGATCTGCTGACGACCGCTTCGAATCTCGTGTATGTCAGAGGCAACAATGAGTGGCGTACCCGTAGAACGGGCCACAATCACCGCACCTAAGACCGCTGCTTGGTCGAGTCCCAACTGCTCTTGGGTGGCATCGAGATCCAGCTCAAACGAAAACTTGACTAAGATATCGTCATAATATGTCCAGTCCTTTGCCAGAATTTCGTCTTCACCTAAAGAGACGTCACCGATCAGGATTTCCCATGAGAGTTCGGAAATCCTATGAGCAGGCAGCGTCAAGTGTCCTAGGCTAACTCCCCGCATTTTCGAACTCCTCCACAGAGGCCGTCACGCGGATGGCGGTGTCGGCAGGCTGAGTGAACATCGCGATAATCACGTCCTCATTCGGCACAGTCACAGGGAAGGTTTCCTCCAAAGATCGCTGACCACCGGGTGTAACCCAGCCTGCAAAGCGCGGCATTGCAGCCCGTTCAGGGCTAGACGACTCGTTGCCCCCAGACTCAGTGACAACCCGCGCCGTAACGCGAACCTCTGCGATATTTCCAGGGCGTCCCCCACTTAGTGAGAACGGATATTTTGCAACCACTTCCGTACCTAGGAAATCTAGTGACGAATCAGCGATTTGGCGGATTGACGCCTTTCTCGGTCTCCTGCTTCCTGCCACGCCGGCCGTATTGGATGCTTCTTGTTCCTCGGCTCCAGTCCCCGAAAACCCGCTGAGCAGACTCCCCAACGCGGCCGAGACCCGGGCCGCGCCTTTGGAAGCAATCCCGCTGCCCGCTTTCGCGCCTTGGGCGGATAGGATACGAAATGTCTCACGAATCCTGTCCAATGTGATTCTGACAGGATTTGGCGCGTTCCGTTCCGTCGCAGCCTTTTGGTAGACCCAATCATCGTGTGTCACAGGCTCGGATAAAGCAAACTTCTCGTTCATGCCAGGGGTAGAGACAAATACGCCAAACACCGGTATCCCATTTGGCTGGGCAGCGACAGAAAGATATTTTACGACCATTCTTGGATCTCTTAGCAAGGCCACCGTGTTTTCAAGTTCTGAACCTGTTGAGACTGGGGTGGTGCTTATCCGGTGCGTAAGGAGGCCGGAAGTCAACTTTGGGCGCTGCATCCGGATGGGTGTGAACACCGTTTGCCAATTACCCTCATGGCCAGGGTCCAAGATGCGTCGACGTGCTTCGATGTATGCTGCCGCAAATTCACGATAGACCGGATGAGATAGAGGATCCGCCATTGGCACAATTTCACCATCAGCTGTGAATTCAAACCGAATATTCTGCCCTTTTCCAAGGTCCAAGGCATGGGGCCAAGCCCATTTCAAGGCGGCCTCGGCAATAGCGGTCACTCGCTCTCGTCCATTCTTGACTCCATCGAAGTCCGGTGCAATGACCATTATGCTGGTCCCCGTTGCATCTTCCTTCGGGATCCTCATGCCCAGACGTTCAGCCAGGTGTCGAGCATCCGGCCCCACGACAGGATCCACAATCCCATCTTCACCAGGAACGCCCCACCAGTTACGGCCCGTGTACCGGCTAGCGCCGTCGTCGTAATCCCCATCGCCGCCGGAGACGCCAATCAGACGCGGCTCAAGTATCCCGTTATGATGCGCTTGGGAATAGATCAGGCACAAACCTACTTGGCTCGCCCGGTAGAGCACTCCTTTGCCAAGCCCGTAAGTTCCTCCTTCCAAACCTTTCGACGTAGAACGTCCAAGATTTCGGATGAAGTCCACGAAGTCGCGATGTTCGCCATGGACGCTTGACACATCCGCTCGCACGGGACCTCCCAAGCCTCTAGTTCCTGAATCAGAGATCACCAGGACTCGAATTCGCTTGGAATGAATAAACCGATGCAGTCCCGTTGACCTACACTTGGGCGGCAACTCAGCAAAGACCTGTTCGGTCAAGACACTCGTCTGGTCTTCAGACATCTCATACTCATCTACGGAGTAGCAGATGTGTCCGGTCTTTTCTGTCCGTGCATCCCAGCTGTTCTGTAGAGACTCTCTCAATACAAGGTCCCACAGCCCCAACGACGTCCGACCAATGGCATTGTCAGCAGAGCGCGCATCGAGCCCACCGTCCGCTCCGTACTGTTGTCTGTAAAGCGAGAGCGTCATGGTGCACTCGTGCTTGCTAGGGCAACAGTGCTCACATCGTGATCGACGTGTTCGAATTGTCCCAAATCAATGGAGTAGGAAATATTGCTCAAGCGATCGATTATTCCAGCGGGGACCAAGGTCTCCGGAGCGATCCTCGGAAAGTCCTCATTTACCAGATAGGACTTTTCCGACAGTACTAGAAATCTAATTTTATCGTAGGCTGAAGAATCCGCATCATAGTAGTGAATGCTCCGCAGCGCGGTAAAGAGCGCGATTCGCGAAACACCCGACGCGATAAGTTGTTCAATCTTCCCGGGAACCGAAATCCCGTTTGGTGATGGTTCGAGTTGAAAGGCACGCAAATATAGATTCCCAGACTCAAGAAGAGACAGCTGGCGTCCGCCATGGATAGTCACCACCAAATTGTTATGATTGGTGGTGGCTTTAACCTCCACTGAACAGTCTTTGAAGACGAAGTCGTGCCGGCTTCCTTCCGGCCCTTTCCATGCCGCGATGGCTGTTGGACCGTGTATCGTCACCAAGTCTCCGAGAAATATCAACTCCGCCAGCAGACCCGACAGTTGCGTTGTTCCCAATACCGCATCGACCGCTACTTCAAACAGGTTCCTCCATCGATGTAGCGAAACACTTACAGCGTTAGCTGCCCGACTTGGTTCCAACTCAATAGCATCCAGGATGTCGTCCACCAAAAGACCGAACTGGTGGTTCAAGTTGCGGTCAAGGCACCTCAGGACGACAAACGGAAGCTGGGTCTCGTCGGCGGTGAGTTCCAAAGTTTGCAATTGTAGAGACTTACTCTGCCACGCCAAAGGACCGTCCTTAGTTTCACCGAGCGGAACCAGCACTGTTGGATGCCCTTCGGTATCAACAGCATGCAGAACATCACCATTTGCTGCCACTACGCCTGACTTCCTCGAATGAAACCTGCCCGATGTCGAAACGTCTTTGGCCAAGTAGTCGAATACCGACCCAGACGTTTCTCTCATGACTTCACCTTCTCGTCTTCGATGGCTTTAGCTTCATCCAGCTCATCTGCCGCTCTGAGCTCATCTTCCGCTGTCTCGAGGTACCCCGCGTCAACTGGGGCGGCAACATAATCCACTGCGGACTTGGGATTGCGTGACTCGGGGAACATGAAGCAGAGACCGATGACGTGGTCAGCAGCGAACAAAGGTGCCCTGCCATTTTCGATCCGCTCCAAGGAAGCAGGCTCTCGACTCGGATCTGACTCTTTGGCAATGGGATATATGCAGAGCAACCCGACCCGGTTGGTCTCCCGCAGCTGTCTGTATTGAAGCAGCTGACGGTCAGAGAGCTGATCACTGGCCTTCATTCCCAGCGACTGACGCACCAAGTCGAGACCAACTTCCAAGTCTGCAATTCGGTCGGAAGTAGAAGCAATCGCCTTTAGGTTGGCGGTTCCCTCATTATTAGGAATATACATCTTCTTACGACGCAGAAGCCGAACTTTTCCCGCAAGTCCCAGGTTCAGTTCACCTTCACCATTCAACGGTTCCATGATCACCACATTCCATCGCATCAAGTCACCGGCCGCTTGTTCCTTTTGGATATAGCGTCTTATGGCATCCTTGTCGATCGACTTTGCGGCATCGTGTATCTCATAGGATTCTAAATAGCTGAGAATACTACTCGCGGTAACCTCCATGAATCCACGTCGAGACCCTGGTAGCTCCGACTCCACATGCCCCTCGGAAATAAGCCGCTCAAACAGCTGCCTTGTAGCTGCGATATTATTTCGCAGCCAGTTGGAATCATTTTCCTTGAACATGATGGTCTGAACTCGACGGCCAGAATAGCTAACTTGAGCTTTAACAGCTGCTCGCATCTTAGCTGCTGAGGTAACAGACATCTGGGGATGCGTACGGATTTTTATCGGCAGTTCGGCTGGTGTCTTGCCTTCAACCTCATATACTTTGATCTCTTGCCTGATCTCAGCTTCCACAATGGACAACATCAAGAACCAATTTTTAAGTTCAGCACTCATCCAAATACGTATGAGGTCCTCATATCCGGCCCGATATCCAAACCAACGGCCCATCTGTAACAGAGTGTCGTAAGCCGACGAAGCACGGACAAAGTAGCTCGAGATGAGACCTTCGAGCGTCAGCCCACGGGAAAGGGTGTTACCACCAATCACAATGGCAGTTTGTGGATGCTCCTTGTCATACTTTAAACGGTCATTAGATTGGTAGTTGTCAACAATAACTTTCGTCTCGCGTAGGGTCACCAGCAGGTGCGGAAGGAGTTCAGCAAAGGATATATTCCTGTTGCCGAACGATGCGGCGTCGACTCGATCCGACTCCGCATCCCAGAGCGTGCGAAAGACTTGGGCTGCACTTTCCTCGTTAGCGAGCTCGGAGCTCAGCGCATCCAAGTGGTCTACAACGGCCTCCGCAGTCTTTTCGTGTGCGGCTGCCAACATGGATGTGTGTATGAGCATTGACGAATGGGTGACCCTGCCTGCACGAAGACGACGCGCCGTTGTGGCCAATAGAAACCACCGAATGGCCGAGTCCATTGCTTCAGGGACGTCAGGCGCCCACTCGTCCAATAAGCCCTTGCCACGCGGTGGTCGAACGGATTCCACCTCCGACTCCGACATCATTCTGACGACGTCGAGACCAGCATCATCTATATCGGCGCTTTCCATCTGACCAAAGATCCGCTCTGCACCAAAGTAGTTCTCCGGACGGGGTAAATCAACGATAAAATCTCGGGGATATAGGTCCTGCTCAACGCTGGGATCGATCAGCAGGTTTGCAAAGGGTGTTGCGGTGTACGCGATATATGCAGCCTTAGGATTGGATAAAAGGTCACGAATCAACCCATTGATCGTGGACTGCCGTGATGTTCCAACATCAATGGATGCCTGATCCGCTTCATCATCGATAATTAGGATTGGGCAGTTCTGAAGTGTTGTCGTCGAAGCTGTCTTAATCCATTTGTGCAATCGGCGTAGTCTGGCTGGATTCTTCTTGACAACGGCAATCGAACGCAGCGCCTGTGAATTTAGAATTGCATCAGCCGTAGTTGTCGCACTAAAGTCAGCATCAATGGATGTCAGTGGATGCACATGCGGAGTACAAGGATCTATCAGGTATTCGTTGATTCTTTCTTGGGTTTGAGTCCGCAGATTCTCAGTGGTTCCTGTAAGAACAATGATCAGCCTGTAACCCACATCGGCAGCCTTAGCGACCACCGACATGAAGTTCGTGGTTTTACCGCTCTGAACATAGCCCAGAACCAAGCCACGGGTTCTAATAACTTCCTTTCCAGGAGGACTGCCCAAGCCAATCACTTTAGAGGATGCCGCATCCACCCCCGCAACTGCGGTCTCCGGAAGCTCTTGGAGCAACCTTGCTTTTAGGGTCGGCCAGATAACATCTTCGCGGCGAGGGCCTGGATACCAGAAGCCTCTCTTCCGCTCGATCTCGGCCAAGACGCCAGGGTCCGGAATCTCCCTGATGAGGTTCAGGCGCGTTTCGTAGGTAAGTCGAGCCGCGTGCACGAGACCTTCAGGCGCATGGGCCAGAGCACTCTGTGCGCCCTGCAACGTCATCCCACCTGCCACCAAAGCGGCAAGCGTATCGGCCATAGCGTCGACGTCGTTGTCGGAGTACTGCGTTGCCCCCATTTGGTCCCCATTTTCGGTATGTCATTGCTAGAAGCGGGTGTAAATCTGATGCTATCGCCAGCTAATCACAGAGTCACAATGTTCTCAGTCCTACTCACCGAGGTTGCCAAGCACCCGTTCGCCGAATCGCACACCCAGGGCATGAGGCTTAGCTGCAACGCCCACAACCGTCCACCACGGCCTACGGAGGCTCATGGCCTTTCCCGTGTCGGTGAACGCTGACCCTTTATGATGAGCCCATGCCTGTTGGGGATTGTGAGAATGCCTTTGTTGACGCTGCACGCAAGCATGGTGTCGAGCTTGTCCGTTACACGAGGCCGTGGCTGAATCAGCGTGGCCATTTTGGGCTACCGGACACTGCCTCCGCTGTGGCGCCTCCCCTGGGACAGATTTTTGAATCGCTCGGAGGTATCGCTGCCGAGCAATCCGTCAAACGGACTACGCCGCTCCCTGGCGACTTCATTCACGTTGACACTGGGACTTTGATCGAAGTTGACGAGAAGCAACACTTCACTAGCTTTAGAATGCGGACGTTTGACTTCTACCCTGAGACGTCATCGCTCGGATTCGATGTGCGCGAATATGTGTCGCTGTGCAAGCAATACGCTCCGTCCGCAGACAAATATAGGCACGCAAAGTCCGCCGTGGCTTTCGGCATTGGCGGCAGGCAACGACAACGCGCGTACTACGACGCACTGCGTGATCTCGCCACGCCTGCCATGGGGCACCCGCCCCTCATTCGCATTGCCGCACCTGAGGGAAATGGCAAGGTCGCCTTCGACCGTAATCGCGAGCGCATCCTGGAGGCCGTATGTTGAGACTCAATCCCGCCCACTTAACTCCCGACACTTTGGATGATTCGCGCCCATGACGACTCCCCATGTTTTTGTCACGATGGCGGACATTCTGAACTTGGAATGTGATGCTTGGCTCCTCCCAACGGACTCCTACGTAAGCATCCGGTCATATTGGCTTAGCGCTCATGATGAGAGAGGCATAGACCTTCAACAACTTGCTAAGGAGTCTTGTGGTCGTGACTTTCGGACTGGCCGCCGCTTCGCTCAAGCGGTCGAAAAATGGGATCATCAGTCGCCACTGCCGATTCTGACAGCAGTCCCGGACGACAACGCATGGGGTCCTTCCGTGGTGGGGCAGCGGCTGGAAGCGTTTGTGCAGGCCGCTAAAGAGGTCCTTCCTGCACCAGATTTGCGTAGACCCTATCCTCTGCTGGCTATGCCTTTTTTCGGCACCGCGGGTGGAGGTGCGGGACAACACCTTGGGGCAGCGCTGAGGGATATCCTCGCTTCAGCGTCCGACCTTAGCACTCGCTACTCTGTGGATATTGTCCTGGTTCTCCGTGACCGCTCGGCGTTCTCTTTGGCTCAGAAGCTACGACGTGAAGCCCGTATTCATAGCACCGGCTGGGCCTCATTAAGTCCTCGACTGCGGGACAAGGCCGTTGAGCTCGGTGAGAAAGCGAAGGCGGGCCATCTAGTGCCTTTTCTGGGAGCAGGCGTCAGCGTTAGTGCAGGCGCTCCAACGTGGGGGCAACTCTTGGATCGCCTCCGCGATGGTATCGATCTAAGCGATGCCGCAGACGTTGACTTCAGCAGGCTAGGTCCCTTAGATCATGCCAGCGTCCTCGAGCAGATGTACGTGGACCAAAACGGTTCACGCGCCAAATTCGAAAACGCGGTGGCCGACCTCGTCGATCTTCCGCGCTATGGATTGGCGCCGGCACTTTTGGCAACTTTGCCTTCGGCTGGTGCCATCACACTCAATTACGATCGTCTCTTCGAAATGGCTTGCGCGGATGCCCAAAAGCCACGAACTGTACTGCCGGAGAATGTACCAACTGTCGGCGGTGAGTGGCTGCTGAAGCTTCATGGTTCTGTTAGCAAGCCGGAGACAATTGTACTGACGCGAGACGACTATCTCGGCTTCAACAGCAGTCGCGCGGCTTTGTCCGCTCTGGTGAAAGCACACTTGCTGACGCATCACTTACTGTTCGTCGGATTTGGTCTGGCTGATGATCACTTTCATGAGATCGTCCACGACGTCCGACGAGCGTTGCCGAGCAACGATCCAGCAAGGCAGCAGATGGGAACCGTCCTTTCATTATTCAACGAGCCGCATCAGCGTCTGGTGTGGTCCGGCAAGCTCGATATCCTTCCCATGGCTGGACGGTTCCCCGATGACAAACAAAGCGAAGAAGAACGGAACGCAGCCAGGCAAGGGGCCGGTCGTGACATGGAGATCTTCCTCGATATGACGGCTGCCTACGCCGCTGACGATCACTCGTATCTGCTTGCTCCGGCCTACACTCAGGGCTTGAGCGAGGACGAGGTCGTACTGCGTCGGCAGTTGTTGGCACTGGCCAAGCACCAACAGACGCCGGCCACCGCCGAGGTATGGGGTGTCATCAGTACGACGCTGACCAATTTGGGTTTCGACCCCGATGCGACCTACACAGACAGGAATAGCCATGCGAATTGACCGGAACGTCTTGGAGCAGGTTGCTGAGCACCTTGGTAACTACGTCTACATGCTTTTGGACCCGAGAACGTCAGTTCCATTCTACGTGGGCAAAGGTTCGCGGACTCGTGTGGCCAGCCACGGACTGGAAGCCGAAGCACTATCCGCGGTCGAGGACGAATCCGCGGCGGAGCATTCTCGCAAGATCAAAGCCATTCACGATATTCGGTTGGCAGGATTCGAGCCAGACATCTGGATCCTGCGACATGGCATGGGCTCGGATTACACGCACGTCGAGGCCGCGGCAATTGACCTTTTGTCGACATTCTTAGTTCAGCCAGCACACGGCTTGCACCCACTGGCCAACCTCGACCAGTTGACCAACGTCCGGCGCGAATCGTCCAAGGGGCACGGAATAGAAACGCTGGCGAACATTGTGGCCGAATTCGGAGCGCCTCAGCTCGGTTCTCAAACTCCTCCCCTTCTTCTCATTACGTTGAAGCCATGGGTAGACCTACAGGAACCGTTACCTGGTGGTGGAACGCGGGCTGGCTATGGCTTCCGGTCTAAATGGCTGAGCGCGAATGATAGGGCGCTCATAGCACCTGAGCTCGGCGATTCGGTAAGGGCTTGGTGGCGTATCGATCCCAAAGCTGTGGACAGGCTTGGGGTTGGCCACGTTGTGGCCGTCCATCGCGGCGTCACCCGCGGGCTCTTCCTAATACGCACTGGTAGCTGGGAGTTGGACGCAGAAACCGGACGACGCGGGTTCGGCGTCGATCCCGTCTTGAGCGGACCTTTGCACGACATGATTGTGGGAAGGTACGGCTATCGGGCGCCTCTAAAAAAGCGTGGCGACATCAGTGCCTTCACATATTGGCCAAAGCAGCAGGAAGATTGAACCGCGAGACCTGACCAATTCCTTCAGGCTTCCGATTACGCCCTCGATACCAACACAAGTTAGGGACTCGAACATGGCTCTGCCATATATTCTCTCGTCGGAGCACGTGGACGAAGCTGCCGCACTCGTCACCGAGTACTACACAAAGCTCTACCGCAACGACGCCCCTCAGACCGGGAGTCGTTTCGACAACTGGGCCGGTGGTGGCGACTGTGGGGAAGCCGCAGATATCGTCACCGCAGACGATGTCCTAGCCGTTTCCTTCCTATCAGTACAAGTACCAGCCGCAGCGGCGATCGGACTTCTTGAAACGTATAGCGCCAAGGTGACGAGCCTGCTCGAAGAGATCCCAACCGACTTGGATCTGGCAGTTGTTGCAGCAGACGACTACGAAGACCTTCTTGGTGCTCAAAGTCCGGCCACCAAACTCTGGCACTTGCTCCGCGGCACAGACACGTACCGCTGGGGAATCGGGCCTACGACCGCAAGCAAGATAATGGCCCGCAAGCGCCCTCGCCTGATCCCCATCTATGATTCCGTAGTCGGTCCCCTCATGAACCTGAATGACCACGGCACTCAATGGAGGACTTGGCACACTGCTTTGACCGACGGAAGCGGGCTTCCTGAACGGCTTAGGGCAATCCGGGAGACATCCGGAATCGACGCCCAAATCTCAGACCTCCGCACCATGGACGTTGTCCTCTGGATGCATGGCAAGAAGCTTGGCCTGACTGTTCAGGAGGATCCGGAAGCAAGTTCATAGGAGAGCGCGCAAGTTATATTTTACCTAGCCGAGCATCCCGCCGGCCCATTTTGCCGTCGTCGACCGTTGGTCCCCGCCGTTACCTGAGCACTTCTGCCCTACGTAGAGGGTTTGGGCCCGCAACAGCCCCTGGCCGCTGCACCAAGAACACCGACGCCAACACCAGCACCGCACCCACCACCTGCCACGCCGACAACGACTCCCCCAGGAACACGAACCCCAGCACCGTAGCTACAAGCGGGCTCAGGAATCCCAGGAACGAAACCACCATCGTGGGCAGGCGTTGGATACCTCGGAACCACACCGCGTAAGCGGCCAAGGCACCGATGACGCTGAGGTAAGCAAAGCCCGCAACGTTCGGGGCTGTCACTTGGCTTGGCAGTCCTTCGACAACCAACGTCGCTGGTAGAAGCATGACTCCGCCCATGGCCAGCTGCATCCCTGTGAAGCCGAGCAGCCCTACACCGTCGGGCCTCCCCCAGCGTTTGGTGAGGACGATGCCGGCCGCCATGCTCAGTGCCCCAGCCATCCCAGCTATGACACCAATGAACGTCAACGTTGCGTCGGACCGCAGAACGAGCAAGCCGACACCTGCCGCTCCCACTGCACAGGCCACGATGTGCGCCATGCGGATCCTCTCCCCCAGCAGCAGCACGCCAAGGAAGAGCACGAACAGTGGCTGGACAGACCCGACCAGCGCTGCGACGCCTCCGGGCAGTTGGTACGCGGTGAAGAACAGCAGGAAGAAGAACAGCCCAATGTTGAGTGCACCCAATGCCGCGGCCTTGAACCACCAACTCCCCCGCGGCCAGGTTCGGGTAACGAGCATCAAAACGATGCCCGCCGGTAGAGCCCGGACCGTTGCTGCCAGAAGGGGTCGATCAGCGGGGAGGAACTCGGTGGTCACCAGGTACGTGGAGCCCCAGACCATCGGCGCCAGTGCGGTGATGAAGAGGTCGCGGGGTGACGCCTTGGTCAGGGTCGAACCTCCCGGTTTGATGCTGACAGTTTCTATACTCGCTGGCATTGTTCACTTCCGCACATTTCGATGTCAAACTATTTGATGTAAGACAATGTAGGTGTTGTACTGTTTGAGGTCAAGCCTTGGAGGGACGATGGACCGCGACGCAGTAGACATGATTCTTGAGCAGTGGAACAAGGAGCGCCCCGACCTCGACGTCGGCTCCATGGGTGTCCTCGGTCGGCTCAACAGGGCCAGTCGTTTGGCTGCTCTCGACGTTCAGAAGTTCATGAACCAGTTCGGGCTCGAGCCGTGGGAGTTCGATGTCCTGGCTACGCTGCGTCGTTCAGCGGCCGAAGCTCCGCTGACACCTGGGCGACTGGCCAGCCTGACAATGATCGGTTCTGCGGCCATGACCAACCGCGTGGATCGGCTTGTGTCCCGCGGGTTGGTTCATCGGGAGACCAACCCTGAGAACCGCAGGCAACTGCTGATCAGCCTCACACCCGAGGGGCTCGCCTTGGTAGATGAAGTTGTTGAGCACCACGTGGAGAATCAGCAGAAGATGCTGGAGGGCCTCACGAAATCCGAGCGGACACAGCTGGCGAACCTCCTGCGGAAGTTTTTACTGACGAACAACGACGGCGAGCCGGGCTAAGAACAAAGCAGCGTCCTTACAGCCTCAGCTTGTAGACGTGGTGGGTGGATTCAACGGGGAAGTCATCCGTGAACTTCCCGTCCTTCACGGCAATGGCGCGGTTCTCGTTCACCACTTCAACCGTCTTGGGAGTGACACCCGTTGGCAGGGTGAAGGTCCGCTGCCCGGTCTGCGCGTCCTGCGTCATCGCGAAAATGTAGGCGTCCCCGTTGTAGCTTTTCAGCATCGTGTCCAGCCCATCACCGAAGTTCCACACATAACTCTGCGTGTTCAGAACGGGCGCCAGGGCCTTCACTTCCGCGTTGATTTCACCCATGGCCTGCACCTGATCCCGGGAGCATGCGGTGTTGTGGATGCGGACATCGGCGAGCGCATCTCCGGACATGCACGGATTATCGTCGCCGCCGCCAGGTGACTGGGTGAACCAGACGATCCCGCGCGACTCGTGGATGAGCATCGCCCACACCTGGGCTTTCACCCGGTCCGGTGTCATCTGGTCGGATAGGTCATGCTCACCTTCCGGACTGAGCACGGTCGGCACCATCCAGATGGGCGAGTACACACCCCTTGCGGCGTTGACCTCCTGCATCACCTGCATGGCTTTCGCGTACGCCGACGACGTCTGGCAGGTGGCCGTCGTCGTCGGGTTGTATCCCTGCGGCGTGCGCAGCCGCCAGTCGCGGCAGGCACCCGCGTAGTAATAGTTGGACGTCGAGGACACGTCCACGGTCTCCCAATAGCGCTTGGTGATGTCCATCGGCGCGTCGTAGCTGATGAGGGATGGAGTCCAGTTGGCGTAGGTAAACCGGCCCTGCTCCTTGGCCTTCAACTCGGCGATGGTCTGGTTCATGTGGGCTACGCCCTCGTCCCAACCGAACCGGCCATCTACTTCGTCGTCGACGTAGTTGCCCGGGAGCTGAGCCCAATTATCCGGTGCGTTCTTCACTTTCATGAGGGAGAACATGCCGTGCTGATCGAAGAGCGCATAGTCGATGTCCGGGTTCAGTTGGACGTAGAAGTTGATGCCGTGTGCTTTGTCGAACTGCATCTGCTCGCCGTTACCCGATGCGTACCAAACTCCGATGGGGAAGAAGCCCGGGTCATCCCACCCTGCGGCGTCGGCCTTGCTGAACTTCTTGTAGAAATCGGGACCTCCGTCCCAGGGAATCCTGGGGAGTTTGGCCAACACCGCCGGAGGCGTTGCCGATGGCGAGCCAGTCGATGAGGCGGACGCCGTGCCTGTGGGGACTGCTGACGGGCTCGACGGCGATGCGCCGGGGTCCGCTGTTCCGGTGCAGCCGGTGAGTAACAGGACGGCAACCGATGCTGCCGCTGTGAAGTAGCGAACCCGCCTCATTGCTCCTCGATTCCGTCCCGACCGGTGAAACCTGAATGTCTATAGGATGACAGGGCTTTCCGTCAGCCCCTAACAAAACTTCGGCGATCCGGATAAGCTCCGGTCCATCGCGTGATGGCTATGTTGCTAATGGGGGTAACAGTGATGTTCCGATCAAGGTCGACTACTACTGCACGGCGCGCTACACATGCATTGCGAAGGGTTCGAAGCGGGAGGCGCCCACTTTTCCTTGGTGCAGCTGTGGCCATGGTTGCGGTCTTTTTCTTAGGCCTCATGGTGGTTCCTGCCCAAGCAGACCGTGTGAACACCCGGGCTTTGAGCGTCCCCAACAACAACTGGGACTACGTCACCATCAATACCAGCTACTTTCACGACGTTCTTGCCCGCGACACAGCAGGCGACCTCTGGGTGTACCCGGGTGATGGCCTTGGCGGCTGGAAGAAGCCCCGTTTCAAGATGGGCCAGGGCTGGAACGTCATGACCGCAATAGTCGGTCCGGGCAAGTTCCAAAGCGAGTTCACCGACGACCTCCTGGCCAGGGACGCGAATGGCGACTTGTGGCTCTACCCCGGCACGGGCGGCGGAATTCTCAAGCCCCGGATGCACGTGGGTGTCGGCTGGAACGTCATGACGGCTCTGGTGGGACCTGGGGACTTCAATGGCGACTACCTGCCAGATCTCATGGCCCGTGATGGGGAAGGGCGTCTCTGGTTGTATCCGGGAGATCACCTCGGCGGCTGGCTCCCCCGGTTCCAAATCGGCGAGGGCTGGAACGTGATGACTGCTCTGATCGGTCGCGGCGATTTCAACGAGGACCGGAAAATGGACCTCCTTGCCCGGGACACCAGCGGCCGCCTTTGGCTCTACCCAGGAAATGGAACTGGCGGGTGGCTGCCACGGATGCAAGTCGGCGAAGGCTGGAACACCATGACGGCGATCATTGCCACCGGCAACTTCGATAACAACTACGTGGGGTACTCGCAGATCATCGCGCGGGATACCAATGGCATCCTTTGGCTCTATCCCGGCATTGGGAGCCGGCATTTGGAGCCGCGGAAACAGATTGGCGAGGGCTGGAATGTCATGACGGCGCTGGTCTGATCTTTCCACCTTGCTGAATCTGGTGTAGACGACTGTTTATCCGCCAGACTTCCAGCCGCGCTCGTGAAGTCGCTCAACGCCGTCGAGCAGCAGATCGAGAGCGAACTCAAACTCAAACTGGTCATCGCAACCGTGGCCCACAACTGACGCGTCGTCGTGGGCGGCGGCCAGGGCGATCTTCAGGAGGTGGGGATGGCTCTCGGCCATGTGCTGAATCATCGCCGTCTGCGCGTCAGGCGTGATTTCGGTTGGCTCCCGTCCTTCTGAGTCGTCAAACACTTCCTGGGTGAATCCCCAGATGCGGCTGCCCAAAGCGTGCATGACGTGATGGGTGAGGTCGGGGGTCAGCCCGCCAGCCAGAAACAGCCCGGCGAGGGTGTCCATGTACTCCAGCACGGCCGGTGTTGTGTTTGTCCTGGTCTCGATCACGGAACGAGCCCACGGGTGCACCATGAGGGCCCGTCGTGCCGAGAGCACTCTCAGCCGGACAGCACTCTTCCAATCTGCATCGCGGATTGGAGGATCGATCTCGCCCACAATGGTGTCCACCATGCCGTCGAGGAGTTCCTCCTTGTTGGCCACGTGTTTGTAAAGCGCCATCGGTACGACGCCGAGGTCCTGCGCGAGGCGTCGCATGCTGAGCGCGTCCATGCCAACCTCGTCTGCAAGTTCGACGGCGGCGCGCAGCACACGCTCCCGGTTCAGGGGAATCCTGCGCGTCTCCATTTGTTGGCTCATGGGACCTCCAGCCTGAACGCTTACGCCAACCATTGACAGTGTGTACAGCGTACACCTACGCTTTCCCTCATAAAGGTGTACGCCGTACACCTACGAATCAAAAGGGCCAGACCATGAGACCAGAAAGCTCCATCGCAGTGTTCCGAAGCCGTTTCCGCCGGGCGCAATGGCCCGTCCCCGCTGCATTGATCTTCCTCAGCCTCATCCCGGTAATCGCCGGGGCAGCCCGCCTCTCCGAACTGACGGGCCGCGGGGCCGTGACGCCACAGAACGAGCGGTTCTTCGACTCACCCATACCGGTGGTCACCCACATTGTCTGCGTCACCGTCTACTGCCTGCTCGGGGCCTTCCAGTTCGTCCCGTCGCTTCGCAGCAGCAGGCGCAAGTGGCACAGGATGACGGGGCGCATTCTCGTTCCTGCCGGCCTGCTTGCCGCACTCTCCGGCTTGTGGATGTCCATGTTCTACGCGCTACCCGACGGCGACGGCGAGGCACTCCTGATACTTCGGCTCATCTTCGGATCGGCCATGGCGGTAAGCATCGTCCTCGGATTCATGGCTGTTCGGCGCCGGGACTTCCTTGTGCACAGTGCGTGGATGACCCGGGCTTACGCAATCGGTCTCGGCGCAGGAACACAAGCCCTTGTGTTTCTACCTTGGATTCTTGCTTTCGGCCCTACGGACGAGTCGACCCGGGCGGCGCTCATGGGGGCCTCTTGGGTTATCAACCTCGCCGTAGCCGAGTTGGTCATTCGCCGGCGGGCAAGCAAATCGGCATCAGCGTCCCATCCTGCGGGGCGATCCGTTCAGACCTCAGTGAAATCGTCACGATAATCTGCCGCGCCCGTCGCGGGCTTTGGGAGTGCTCAGTTTGTCATTTCGGAAATTTCCGACATATCATCATCGAGTGCTTCCCGACGTCTTCGGCGCCCTTGCGAACCCTTCGCGGCGCACCATCCTCGATAGCCTCCGTGAGGGTCCATTGACGGCGGGCGATCTCACGGGCCGCCTGGACCTCAGCCGTTCTACAGCGTCCGAGCATTTGGCGGTGCTGCGCGAAGCCGGCTTGATCCGGGAGGAACGGCAAGGCCGAAACAGGATCTATCACCTTGAGGCCGAGGGCCTGCGGGATGCCAGCAACTGGCTGAAGCACTACGAGCAATATTGGAACCAGCGGCTCGACGCCCTGGCCGAACTATTGGATGAGGAAAATACTCCATGACCGAAAACGCCATCAGGCTCGAGCGCACTTTCCCGCACCCCAAAAAGGCAGTGTGGGCTGCGCTGACCACCCCCGAACTGCTCGCGCGCTGGTGGGCTGCCGGCGACATCGCACCCGTGGTGGGGCACCGCTTCACCATGGACATGGGTGGTTGGGGTCAGCAGCAATGCGAAGTCCTCACGGTCGAGCCCGGCTCAGCCATCACTTTCACGTTCGCCGAGGGAGTTCTGGACACCACCATCACGTGGGCTTTGGAGTCCACCGAAACCGGCACCGTCCTTCATTTCAAGCACGCCGGCTTCCGCCTCGACACCCCCATGGGACAGCAGGCCATCGAGGGGATGGGCAACGGATGGCCTGGCCTTCTGGCGCGGATCGAACAGGTCCTGGTCAGCGTCGCCTAGCTAGCTCCCGGCGGCCAAAACCACGTTGATCTGATCGCGGATCTCATCTCCGACCTGCTCGTCGGTGAGACCGCTATTGGCCGAGGAGCTCATGCTGACGAACATGATCGCCGAGATGACGCGGGCAATTTTCCCGGGGTCCCGAGCCGTCAATTGCTCATCCCGGCCCAACACCTCTGCGATGACGGCCTCCGTGCGGATGGTCAGCGCAAGTGCCTCCGCATGGTGGGGTTCGGTCGGATCACCGAAAACGATCTCTTTCAGGTAGGTCCGGCCGTTCTCGATCTGGACCCGGTTGCATTTGATGATGGGTCGGATGATCGCCATGATCCCGTCCAGGACAGCTTCTTCCTGTTCCGCGTCGGCGACGCCCGAGTTGAGCGCTTCGGCGTATTTGACGTTGTGGACCAGGAGAAGCAGCTCCGCCTTCGTCTTGGCGTACAAGAACAAGGTTCCCGATCCGACGTCGGCCTTGTCAGCCACCTGCTGGGTGGTGACCTCATCTACGCCGTACTGGGTGAATAGCTCGCGGGCCGCAGCGGTGATGCGGTCAAGCTTCTCCTGCTTATTCCGCTCACGTCGGCCAAGGGTCTGGGGCACAGCCTGCATTCAAATACCGTATCAGCGGCCCAGGAATTCGAGGGCGACGGGGACGAACTCCTGGTGGTACTGGAAGATGCCGCCGTGCCCCGAATCAGGGTAGATGACCAGTTCACTGCCCGGAATCCGGAGGTGCATATCGTCCGAGAGCCGGGACGGAACCATGCGGTCGTTGTCGCCGTTGGCGATGAGTGTCGGCTGGGTGATCGCGCCCAGGTTGGCCGGTTCCGTGCGGCCCCACTTCTTGATGGCCTTCAGCTGCGTCTGGAAGGCCTTGGTGTTGATGGGTGCGTCCCGGTTGGCGGTGCGTTCGTTGAGCCGCTGGATAAATGCCCTCGCGGCAGGCTTGCCGGCGGCATTGCGGTTGAAGAACAGGAATTCCTTGGGGTCCTGGCGGGTCAGTGTGGCTCGCAGGACGTCGTAGTAGGTGACGCGAGCCACCTTGTCGATGTCCTTTCCACCTGCAGGACCGGTGCCGGCAAGGACGAGCTTCCGCACCAGCTCCGGGTATTTGACCACCAAAGCCTGGGCAATCATGCCTCCAAGCGAGAACCCAAAGAGGTCTACTTTCCCGTATCCGAGCGCCTTGATGAAGGTCGCGGCGTCCTCAGCCATCTCCTCGATCGTGCCCGGAACGTCGCCGGTCGTGGCACCGACACCACGATTGCTGAAGGTGATCACGTGGTGCTTCTCGGCGATGGGGTCGATGATGCGCGGGTCCCAGTTGTCCATTGTGGCGGCGAGGTGGACCAGGAAGACGACGGGGATTCCACCCTTCTGGCCCAGCTCGCGGTAACTGTAGGTGACGCCGCCAGCGGTAACTGTGCTGACTGGTGCGTCCTTGTAGGCGGTGATGACATTGCTCATGATGTTTGTTCCTGACGGTGTGATTGGCAGTATTGGATTGACTTAGTGGCTGACGACTGTTTTGCCGCGGACGCCGCCCTTTTCCAGCCCGGCAAGGACGTCCGGCGTCTGCTCGAACGGGACTACCCGGCCGACGACGGGGCGGATTTCCCCGGCGTCGATGAGCGCGGCAATCTCGCGGAGCTGGCTGCCGTTGGCGCGCATGAAGAGGAACTCGTAGGTGACGCCAAGGCGACGGGCTTTACGCCGGATGCCTGCACTGATGAGCGCGACAGCGCCCTTCATCACGACGTTCGCTCCGAGCTCTTGGGCGAATCCCGGATCCGGCGGGCCTGAAATACCGATGGCCTTGCCGCCCGCCTTAAGGACCTTCAGCGACCGCTCCAGATTCTCGCCGCCGAGGCTGTCCAAAACAAGATCGTAGCCGTGGAGAATCTCCGCGAAGTCCTCTGTTCGGTAATCGATGACCACGTCCGCCCCGAGCTCGCGAACAAAGTCCGCATTCCCGGCGCTGACGGTCGTGGCAACGGTGGCCCCAAGATACTTGGCAAGCTGGATCGCGATGGAGCCCACTCCCCCGGCACCCGCATGAATCAGGACCTTCTGACCCGGGCCAACCTTGCCGCGTTCAACGAGTGCTTGCCAGGCGGTCAAGGCCACCAATGGCAGGGACCCCGCTTCCTCCATACTGATCGACGCCGGCTTGATGGCAAGGTCTGCCTCGGCCACAGCGATCCGATCGGCAAACGTGCCGATGCGATCCTGATGCGGGCGGGCGAACACCTCATCCCCTGGCTTGAAGGACCGTACTTTCGCGCCAACGCTCACCACGACTCCGGCGAGGTCATTGCCTAGGATCAGCGGCAGCCTGTACGGGAGGACCTGCTTGAACTGCCCCTGGCGGATCTTCTCGTCCAGCTGGTTCATGCTGGACGCCTTCACTTGCACCAGCACGTCATGCTCGCCGACCACTGGCTCGGGAACGTCAACCTCTTGCAGGGGTTCTTTGTACTTTTTGAGGACGAAGGCTCTCATTGGGGTTTCTCCTTGTCGAAATAACTGAGTAAGCTCAATTCTGAGGCCACTCAGTTCTTAAGTCAAGGGGAGGCCCATGGCTAACACAGTCCCGAGCAAAAGGGCACGAAAAAGGAGACACGTTGTGCCTCCTCACTTTCAATCTATACGGCACTGGGGGGCTTGCCGCAAGGCCCAGGGGTTGCTGCAAAATTGAGAGCCGACGCCGGGAGTACGCGCTGTTTCAACGCGCGGTTCCGGCGCCATCAGCCCAGAAAGGAGCTGACAGCGTGCCTCTCACAACCAGCGCGTTCAACCTTCCCGAGCACCTCGCACCCAAAGCAGATCCAGCCCTGATCGCTGCCGATGAACAGCACTTCGCAGCCATCGCCGAGAGCCTTGAACAGACCATCTCCGAGCTGTCCGACCAGCTCGATGCAATACGCAAAGCCCCAAGCCGCTTCGGCCAGGAGGCCGTGGAGAAGGACGTTGAAACCCGCCGGCTCACCGCTCGGCTGCGTGCACTGCGTCGCTTCGGACTCGACCTCTGCCTGGGTCGTGTTGTCCCCGCCGGCGACACGGAACCGCTCTACATTGGGCGACTCGGCCTCACTGACAGTGACGGCCGCAGGCTCCTGATCGACTGGCGCTCCCCCGCCGCCGAGCCGTTCTTCGGAGCCACCCACGCCAACCCCATGGGCCTGGCAGCCCGCCGTCGTTATCGCTGGACCCGGGGCCGGATCACCGACTACTGGGACGAAGCCTTCACCACGGACCCGGCCACCGCCGACGCGGCCTCCACAAATCCGTCCGGCGGCACGGCTGCCCTTGAGGACCTTTCAGCCTTCATCGCCAGCCTGGGCAGCAGCCGTTCGGCCCGGATGCGGGACGTGCTGGGCACTATCCAGGCGGACCAGGACGCCATCATCCGCGCATCTTCCCGGGGTGCGTTAGTGGTCGACGGCGGTCCCGGTACCGGTAAGACTGTGGTCGCCCTGCACCGCGCCGCGTATCTGCTCTACTCAGACCCCCGGCTCGGTCATCGCAGGGGCGGCGTGCTGTTCGTCGGCCCGCACCGGCCGTTCCTGGCGTACGTTGCAGATGTCCTTCCCAGCCTCGGCGAGGAAGGTGTGCAGACCTGCACTCTGCGGGATCTCGTGCCTGAGGGAGCCGACGCCGCCGTCGAGGATGACGAGGTTGCCCATCTGAAATCTTCTGCGGACCTGGTGAAGGCGATCGAGCCCGCCGTCAGGTTCTACGAGTCACCGCCGAAGGAGGGTCTGGAAGTCGAGACGCCATGGGCCGACGTCTGGCTCAGCGCAGACGACTGGGCCGAGGCCTTCGACGTACCGACACCAGGCACTCCCCACAATGAGGCGCGCGAGGAGGTCTGGGAGGAACTGCTCACCATCCTGGTGGACAAGTTCGATACGGACGAGATTCCGGAGGACTTGCTTCGCCGCTCTTTCGCGCAGAATCCGGACTTGGTGGAAGCCTTTAGTCGGGCGTGGCCGCTGCTTCGTTACACGGATCTCGTGGCCGACCTTTGGCGGGTGCCAGCGTACCTGCGTCTGTGCGCCCCTTGGCTCAGTGCTGATGAGGTGGGGAAGCTTCAGCGGGCCGATCCCAACGCCTGGACTGTGTCGGATTTG
Organism: Paenarthrobacter sp. 2TAF44; assembly: GCF_052114885.1. Lineage (NCBI taxonomy): Bacteria > Bacillati > Actinomycetota > Actinomycetes > Micrococcales > Micrococcaceae > Paenarthrobacter > Paenarthrobacter sp. 2TAF44. The sequence continues at coordinate 51,803 of NZ_JBFRFP010000015.1, forward strand.
CCACTCCTGGACGCAGCCCGCCAACGGCTGGGCGATCCTGAAGCGTCCAAGCGAAGGCGTCGCCAGAAGGCCGAAGCCGCTGCCGAGCGTGAGCTCATGGACCGTGTGGTGGAAGACCTCGTGGCTGCGGACGATTCGGAAATGCTGGTCATGTCCATGCTGCGCGGCGAGGACATGCAGGAGAAGCTCATGGACGAGTCAGTGTTGATCGCCGACCCGGACCAGCTCGCCGGCCCCTTCGCTCATGTGGTGGTGGACGAGGCGCAGGAACTGACCGACGCCCAGTGGCAGATGCTCCTGCAACGCTGCCCATCCCGGAGCTTCACCATCGTCGGCGACCGCGCGCAAGCCAGGCATGGATTCACTGAGTCCTGGCAGGAACGCCTGGAGCGCATAGGCCTGGGCAACGTGAACCTGAGGCATCTCAGCATCAACTACCGCACGCCCGAGGAAGTCATGGTCGAGGCCGAACCCGTCATCAAGGCCGCCCTCCCCGATGCAAACGTGCCCACGTCCATCCGGAGCAGCAACCTCCCTGTCGTCCACGGATCCGCTTCAGACCTGGACTCGATCCTCACCACGTGGCTTGATGCGCACGCCGAAGGAATCGCTTGCGTCATCAGCAAGAACGACGCCGGATGCGGCTCGCTCCCAGCGTCGCCGCGCCTGCGTTGGCCGGCGCCGGAGCTGGCCAAGGGGCTGGAGTTCGACCTCGTGGTCCTGATTGATCCGGAGGATTTCGGGACGGGCATCGAAGGAGCCGTGGACCGCTATGTCGCGATGACCAGGGCCACCCAGCAGCTGGTCATCCTCACGAGTGCCGCCGTCGAGAGTTTCTAAATGGATGCTTCGGCAGCCGCCTTCAGGTCGGCCGCGAACTGTTCGAAGCTCGCGTCGAAGGACGGGATCTTGCTCGCAAACAGGGGAAAGATCGGCCCGCCGATGCGTTCATTCATCTCGAAGAGAGTCTGCCCGCCGTTGGTTTCCGTGAGGGTGTAGACGCGGCTGCCCAGTGCGTCGCCCCATACGAGGCGGCTGGTGGGTTCGAACTCCTTGACCTTGAGCTTAAATGTGCGGCTTGGATCCAGCTTGGACACCAGCTGGAGGCTTGATCCTGGTTTGATCTCGCCCTTCAAGGACACAATGGTCGAGTTCCATCGGGGGTAGTCGGCCGCGGTGGTCAAGACGCGCCAGACTGTGGCGGGGGCGGCGTCGATGGTCGTAGCCACCTTGGTGGTGCGGCTGAACGTCTTGCTGACGGTGGTGGCGGTTCCATCTGGACTGGTAGTCATCGCATTCCGCTTTCTAAGAGTCAGGTACCTCGAATGCTACATTCCAGGGATCTCCTGCGCCTCGTGTACCTCGATTTCGCAGCCACCGGGCATGTTCAGGTGCGGGTGGACTTTGGCGAGTTCAACAGCGGCGTCGAGGTTGTCGGCTTCGAGGATGCTGTAGCCGGCCACTTCACGCTGGCTGGGCGCCGTGCTGCCATCGGAGGTCACGCGGACTCCGTTGGCGAGCGGCGTTCCGAAATCCACCAGGCGATCTCCCACCTTGGCACCCCACGCGTTCCACTCCCCCATGACGGCTGCCATGTCATCCGGCGACGGCGGGGCGGCCTCTGCGGGGGTCATGGGTGCGTGATAGATGAAAACATACTTGGACATGATGGTCCTTCTTTCCTGCTGTTTGTTTTTGGGTTGAGGAGGTTTAGAGGGTGACAGTGCGGCCGGTGAAGGCTACGAGCCGTTCCAGGCTGCTGGCTGTCTCCGCCGTCGGCTGCTCGGGCGCAAAGCTGCCGCCGGAGCGGACCTGCTCGGAGATGGTCTGCCGGGCAAGTTCCGTCACGTAATCGCTGACGACGTCGGACACCTCCACTTGCTGTCCCGTCGCCTTTGCGAAGTCCCAGGCATGCACGAGCAGTTCGAGGTTGAGGATCCCGGCGACCATGGTTGCCGGCAATTCGGCGAAGCCCATGTCGACGCTGCCTTCAAGACCGTGGTTGCTGAAGGCTTCCAGCACAGGCTGGGCCAGCTCAGCGATCCGCACCTCTGGCGAAGCGTTCGTTTGGTCCACGGATGCTGCACCGAGCGCACGGCCGATGCCCTTCAGTGATCCGGCCAAGTGGTCCAGCAACTCGCTGACGTTGAACTCCTCGCACGGCGTGGCTTTCGCCGTGTCCGCGGGAGTGACATTGCGCAGCACTCCCAGAAGGATCGCCAAGGATGCGTCAGCCGAGCTCAGCTGGTTGATGGGATCGGGCGCCCATGCCCAGTCGTCGCGACCAGCGCCGTCCTTCGATGAAGACTCGGCCAGCAGGCGATCCAGGTAGTGGTTCCAGCCCATCGCGTGGGATGTTTCCTGCTCCTCGGTGAGCCCCTCGTGCAGGAAACGGAGGGAAGTACCGTCGGCGTCGGGCTCCAAAGTGATGCTGACGGTCGAGGCACCAGGCGGCAGATCATCCTGGCCCTCCCAACCCCAGGTGAAGACGACACGCTTGCCCGGTTCGATTTCCTGGAAGGTTCCTGCCGCGTTATGGCCGGGAGTGACGGTCCAGCGGAAATCCCCACCGATCCGGAGGTCCACCCGGGCTGCGACCGTTTGCCAGCGCCGTAGTCGCTCGGGCTGGGTGATGAGGGCGAAGGCCTCGTCGGCTGTGACCGGCAGGTGGATGGTTTTGTCGAAACTCATGTGCGTCCTCGCCTTTGGAAGTTATTAGTGGTCTGTGTGTTGTTGCTGCTGGTCGCCCCGCCGTTGCGCAAGAGCGGCGGCGTCTGAAGCCAGGAGGTCCAGTTCGTTGGTCCAGAACTGGGAAACAAGATCACGGAGTCGGCCCATCCCTTGGGGATCGAGCCTGTAGTACCTGTTTCTCCCTTCCTTGCGGGCCGTCACCAGGCCCGCTTTCTCCAACAACAACAGGTGCTGTGAAACCGCGGATCGGCTGACCTCGAAATGAGCAGCCAAATCACTGACCGCCTGTTCGCTGCCGGCCAGGAGGTGAAGCAGCCGACGCCGATTAGGCTCAGCGGCTATCTCCAGGGCATCCAACACAAATAATACGTTAGTGATCACTAACGCATTAAGCAAGAGCGGTGGCTAGTGCCTCCCCCGGGAGAGCTCCGGCTTGCGGGAACTGCGATGCCGCGGCCCCCTCCCACGCCGCCGTCGCTGCAACAAGGCAGAGAGTGGCAACACCAAGCGGGAAGCCACCACGGCGGCGAGCACCACCAGAGTCACAAGAATGGCAATGGTAACCAGCACCAACCACAATTCGGGTGCGGGCGAACCACTAAGAATTTCCGGGGTATTTTCGAGTCCAAGCATCTACTTCTCCTGCAATCCGGGACGTAACTATTGCAGTGGTGAGTACGAGTTAATGCCGGAACATGTCGCGGAAGGCCGGATTCTTTGAGCCGGTTGCTTTATCGCGCATCCGCGGTGGGCTTCCGCCACATCACCGCGAGCACCAACACCAGCACGTTCAGGCCCAGCATCACCAGCACCATGAGTCCCCAGTTGGCTTGGTTCACGCCCGAGCCATACAGAACGCCAATCAGCACCGTCGCCGTGATCGCGCCAAGGTACCGGCAGGTCTGGAAAATTCCTGCCGCTACACCTCGTTCCTCCGGGCGTGCAGAAACGTAGAGCCCCTGGTTGGAGGCCGTGCTCACCAGCCCATAGGGAATGCCCATCATTGCGGTCAGCACGAACACCAACGGCGCCCACAGAGACAAGGTGAGCGCGCCCAGACCCGCTGCCGCAACAGTCAGAATCAGCACACCGGCGATCAGGACGGAACGGACGCCGAACCGCTCCATCAGCCGCACCGTCAGTGGCGTCACCACAACCGACAACGCCGCAAGGGGCAGCATGAGCAGGCCCACCACACCGGCGTCGTAATGGCCTGCTTCCTGCAGCAACTGCGGCAGTCCGAAAAAGGCAAAGTAGTAGACGCCGCTGAAAACGATGAACAGCAAATACACCAGCAGCAGCGGCCGGTTCCTGCCCAGCAGGCGGAGGTCCAGGAACGGCGGCCGGAAGCGCAGCTCGCGCCAGGCGAAAAACGCGCCGATCACTGTCGCGGCACCCAGGAGCCACCAGCGGTAGGCCGGCATCACGTTGAGCAGTGCCATCATCGCGAGCATGAGTGACGTGACGAAAGCGAGGATGCCGGGGATGTCGGAGTCGCGGATCAGCGTCGACAGCTTGCCCGTTTCGCGGCCGGAATCAGCTGGCGCTGCCTTGTGCACCACAATCAGCGCAAGAAGCGCGATCGGCACGTTGATAGCGAACAGCGCCTGCCAACCAACCAGGCTCACCAGCAATCCGCCGACCACCGGACCCACTGCAGCTGCCGACGTGTTTGCCATCTGGATCCTGCCCAGCGGCCGGGTCGACGGCAAGTTAGCGAGCTTGCTCAGTTCGGTGACCATCACGACGGCCGAGGGATATGCGGTCGCGGTACCTACAGCCATCAGCGCGCGGGCCACACACACCAATGCGAAGCTCGGAAGGAACGGTGCGATGGCACAGGTGACTGCCACCAAGGCCATGCCGAAAGTGAACAAGCGGCGGGGGCCGAAGCGGTCCGCGAGCCTGCCCATGAGCGGCTGGCCGGCAGCGGACGCGAGGTAGAACGACGTGATCACCCAGGTGACGGTCGCGACGTCGAGCGCGAAATCCTCCCGCAGGACTACCAACGCAACCGCGATCATGGACGAGTTCAGCGGGTTCAGCGCCGTCCCGAGGCTCAGCGCAGCAATCGCGAGGCCGGGCCGGGGTCTATTCGTCGTCACCCACCCAAGTCTGCTCCATAGTTGCTTCGGGTTACGAAACGCGTTCGCGGGGCGGACGGAAAGCCCGTCTCAGGCCAACCACCGTGGTGGTTACAGTTACGTCAACGCGAGCTCTGGTGCCAGGGAATCCTCGGGAGTAGCGTTCGTTCCAAGAAAATCTGCGTCTGACTGGGCTCCAGACAAATCGGTGGCGCGGAGGAGCGAATTGTGGCTAGCAGAGGCACCTTACATTCACTCGCTGTCCTATGCGCCTGCCTGTCTCGCTGCTGCGAGCCACCCATCAAGGAGGAATCATGAAGCCCATGTATGCACGTCGTCTTTTGAAATTGTTGACTCCGCTCGCGATTCTGCCCACCATCCTGCTTGCATCGTGTGCACCAGCAACGGCGCCCGATCCAAAACAAGCATTGGTCGGGACATGGACTTCCACGGTCACCAAGGAAGATGTCCTGCGGATTGTGCCCGGTTTTAGGCAGGATTTCCTCTGTGAAAACACGGGTACGTTCAGCTGGGAATTCAAGGAAGATGGCAAGTTCACCATTGATCAGAAAGCTCTGCCAGAGTGCCCGGCACCCGTGCAGCCGCATGTTGAAGACACGTGGTCCAATGATGGGAACCGAATGACAATTGCGAAAGATAAGCCTGCTCAGGAGGTCTATGAGTGGACCGTCAAAGAGAAGTCGCTTGTTTTGAAACACGTGTCCGGCGACTGCGAGCCATGCAAGGCGACCAGTACAGCCCATCCATGGACACGGGTGGGCTGAAAGAAACCATGGGAGGGTGCGCCGCTACTCCTCGAAGTGCGTTGTCACCTTCCCCGAGGACACGGCGGCGATGATCGACCGGGCCAAATGCCGCAGCTTGATGTTTCGATTGCTCGAAGCCGTTCGCAGGATGGTGAACGCTTCCTCTTGGCTGCAGTGATTCTGCGCCATGATCGCGCCCACGGCTAGGTCGATCACCGTGCGCGACTGCATCGCCGCCGCAAGATCGTTCCGCGCATCGCTTAGCTGTGCGATCTTCAGCGCGAGGCGTAGCGACTTGGAGGCGTGCGATGCGAACACCTCGGCGCGTTCCACGTCATCGTCACTGAATGCATGGGTCCGCTCGGAGTAAAGGTTCAGGGCAGCGCGCGTATCTCCCTCGACCAGCAGCGGCACGCTCAGGATGGACCGAAGCCCTTGATGGGATGCGGCCTGGACATATTCCGGCCAACGATGTTCGCGAAGAAGGTCCGGGACCAACACCGAGGTCAGCTTGTCCATGGCCGTAAGGCAAGGGCCTTCAAAGGTGTTTTGGAGTTCGTCCATGACGCGGGCACGGTCGTCACTGCTGGCGGCAGTCGCGGACTTCTTGCGCCGAAGGACTGTGATGCCGCAATACACGGGAGACTTGCGGTGTGAGAGGCTCTCTGCCGAGAAAGAAGCGAGATCGCCGAGAAAAGCCTCGACATCTTCGCTACCCAGGACAAGATCCAGAAAATATCCATTCTGGAGAGCTTCCTGCTCGGGGCGGGGGTTTACCATGTGGCACGTTCCTACTGACTGAAAAGCGTCCCCAGCAGACAGCAAAGGAGCGAATATCGCCGCCCTCTGCAAAACGGTCTGAAGACACCATATCGTCCAACGATCAACGGTACAAAGTGCGGCACGACATGCATTTAGCAGCAGATCCATGAACCCCTCCGACCCACTTTGTCAATCCGGGCAGGCTGTCACATCGGAGAGAAAGTAAGTAGGCTTACTTTATTATCCGAGTCCGGCCACCGGACGATTCGTGCAAAGGAGAACATCTGATGGGCGTTGAAGACAGCATCCGTAAAGCCGCCGAAAACGCGATGGAAGACCTGGCTGGCACCTCCGATCCCGTGGGCGACCAGCACGTGCCCGAGCCCGGCGCGATGGACGACGACATCCAGGTCCACTCCTCCATCAGCGAAGGTTCAAACGCGATGGACTCGGACACGCCTGAAGAACAGGCGCAGGCAACCTCGGGACGCTCGTTCGCCGTGGCTGGCGACGGCGAGGCCCACGAGGAGTCCGCAGCCCGCAGTGCAGGGGTAACCGATAGCGACATGAACCAGGACCGGGAAGGGGACCGCGACGTGCCCGCCGCATCGGGCGACGTCCCCGGCCCCGCAGGTCTGCCGAATGGAACGCCGGACGAACTCCGGGCGGATCCCTCGGAAGGTGACGCGGACCCATCGACGAGCATGGGTCGGGGCTAACTTCGGGGTGCGCTCATTGGCCTAGCCTGGTGGCTTCCTGACGCTGTTTGGGCCGAATTCAGCCCTTCTGCACCCTGCTGGGTTGCACTGCGGCCCAGTTGGATTCAAAGAAGGTCCGGAAGCCACAGTCTCGCCTGATTGCGGTCTGTAGGCTGTGGGGATGCTCCCCCATCCCACCGCCAGGCTACGCTTCCGCGAGATGACGCCGGCCGACCTCGAGGTTATGGCCGACATGCTCGGCGATCCTCAGGTCATGACGTACTACCCCGCTCCGAAGTCACGGGAAGAAGCTGCGGCTTGGATCGCCTGGAACGAGGCCAATTACGCCCGTGACGGGTACGGGTTGTGGATCCTGGAAACGCACGACGGCGGTTTTGTGGGCGACTGCGGGCTGACCTGGCAAATGGTGAACGGACGCTCCGAGCTGGAAGTCGGCTACCACGTGCGATCGGACGTTCAGGGGCGAGGCTACGCAAAGGAAGCTGCTCAAGCTTGCGTTGATCTTGCCCGGGACGAGGCTCGTGTCGACCGTCTCGTGGCCATCATCCATCCCGACAACATCGCCTCCCGCCGAGTGGCCGAGCACATCGGCATGACCCACTTGGAAGACGACCTCGGGGGCTCGATCGTTCGGACAGTCATGGGGATTGAGCTGCACGCCGTGGGGTCCTGACCTTGTTTAGGCCGAGCTCAAGCGATCCGCGCGTCTGTATCAGGGTCTTGTCGCACACCAAGCATTCCAGCGATTCTGCCTTCGAGCGCAGCAACGGTCGCCTCCGGAAGGACGATCAGGCCGTCGAGTTCCTTGCGCGCACGCTTGTAAGCCGTCTGACGTTCTGCCGGGGTAGCTGCAGAGTCTTCTGCAATGCGCAGCAGCTTCCTTGCCGTGGCTAGCCTTTGACGTTCGGGCCCCGTGAAGTTGCTGTCCTTGATTCGCCTGGCCTCCCGTTCGGCCACATCGAAAGCGAGTTCGAAGCTGTGGACCGCCGCACGGTACTCAGCCAGCCGGGCCGGCGTCGTTAAGTCCTGGGGCGCAGCCGGGCGCAGACCGTCTGCATCCTTTTTGGCGCGCAGGAATGCGACAGTCAGAGGCTCGCGGACGTCGGTCATCAGCGGGTAGTCGATGAGCTTCCCAACGTCCAGCTCGTAGTCCAGCCACTTATGGTTCACGGCATCGTGCGTTGCCATCAAGGAGACGACCTCGGCCTGGTTAGCCTGCTCGTGCACCGCAAGCTGATTCTTCAGCTTGTACAACTCCACCTTGCGGCGATGGCGTTCCTCACTGGCTTTCGACCACGACCTTGCCCATCCGCCGGCCATCCCGCCGATAGGAAAAATGAGCCACCAGTAACTGCCAAGGAAGTCGAAGAGGGGTTCCACAGATTCATCCTCCCACTTCCAAGCCCACCTCGTCCGTGGGCTTAGGCCGAGTCAGCGGTGCGTGAGCATGAGAGATTCTTACTCTCAAGCTGTTTATTGATAAGCCGACCTATATCACTCGGTAGGCTCCTTCTGACCAGCTTTTCCTTTGGAAGGACACACATGCCAATCACGAATGACCACAACGACGTGGCATCCGGCGCCGAATCCACTCAGCCTCTCAACGTCGTCGTTGCGGGTTCCACCAGCGCCGCGGGTCAAGCTGTCGTCGGCTCGCTGGTTGCCCTCGGAGCCCGCGTCGCCGCCGTCGATCTTGACGCTGCGCGTCTTGAAGCACTCGCGGCCTCCCACGACGGCGTGGTGCCGTACACCTGCAACCTTTCGGACCCGGAATCGGTCGAGGCCCTGGCAGGTTCAGTCAGGAGCGGGTTCGGATCGGTGGATGGACTGATACACCTCGTCGGCGGATGGCGTGGAGGCGAGGGAATCGTTGACCAGAAGGACGAGGACTGGGACATCCTGCACACCAGCATCATGACGACGCTCCGGAATACCTCGCGTGCGTTCTACTCCGATTTGGAAGCATCGCCGCGTGGTCGGCTGGCCATCGTCTCGGCTGTCGCTGCTGCCAAGCCCACAGCATCCGGCGCCAGCTACGCCGCAATTAAGGCCGCTTCCGAAGCATGGGTTCTCGGTGTTGCAGATGGCTTCGAGGCAGCCCAGTCGGGCCACAAGACTGAGCCCAAGGAGCAGACATCGGCCGCAGTGGTGTTCGTGGTCAAGGCCCTGCTGGACGACGCCATGAAGGCAGCGGCTCCGCACCGCAAGTTCCCGGGCTACACGCACGTCAACGAGCTCGGCGACCACGTCTCTGCTCTCTTCGCAGCCCCGGCTTCCCACCTCAACGGCGCCCGTCAGCACCTTAGCTAAGTCCCGCCGTCGTACCCTGTCGCTAGCATGTCCGTATGGACCAGCGACTGCATTTCATCACGTTTGCCACGGCGGATCTTGATCGAGCCCGTTCGTTCTACAAGGACGGGCTCGGTTGGGATCCGCTCATGGACGTGCCCGGGGAGATCATCTTCTTCCAGGTCGGACCGGGCTTGGTGCTTGGCCTGTTCGATGCTGAAAAGTTCGACGAAGACCTCAACAGCGACATTTCGACGAGCAGCGACGTTCCGACGAGCACCGTTCCGACGAGCAGCGTCAGCGGCGTGACGCTTTCGCATAACGTCGATAGTGCGGCACAAGTATCCAGCACCATGGATGCCTTAATGGCGGCTGGTGCAACTGTCCTGAAGCCCGCCCAGGCCAGCGCTTTCGGCGGCATTTTCCACGGCCACGTCAAGGATCCGAACGGCATCGTCTGGGAGATCGCGCACAACCCCGGCTGGAGGATCGACGACGACGGTACGGTGGTTTTCGGATGAGTGTCTTCCCGCCCACCTTCGCTGAGGATGTCATCAACCACGACGTCCGCTCCCAGTTCGATGCATTCCTTGATGAGCATCGGCGTGCACTTTACGAGTCACTGGACGGGCTCACGGAGGAGCAATCGAGGCGCTCGTTGGTTCCTTCGCGAACAACGCTTTTGGGGTTGCTGAAGCACGCCACGTTCGTGGAAAAGGTGTGGTTCGATGAGGCCATCACGTGCCGGTCCCGCAGCGAAATCGGCATCCCCGCCACGCCCGACGAGTCGTTTATTCTCGAGGACACCGACACCATCGCAAGCATTCAGCAGGCACATCGCGAAGCGTGCGAGGCCTCACGGCTGGCTGCTTCGGCTTTAGGGCTGGATGACCTCGTGCTCGGAAATCGACGTGGCCCGCTCCCCCTCCGCTGGGTGTATCTGCACATGCTCCGGGAGCTCGCACAGCACTGCGGTCATGCGGACATTCTGCGGGAGCAAGTCACCAGCAAATAGCCGCTATTTCCCCCGTTTCCTCGTTCCAAACCAGGTCGAGCTAATAATGTCAGCCCCTGGTGAGAGGGTTTATTTATGGGAAGCATTGGGGAGATGTTGGCGCGTCGGGCAGCGATGTCTGGCGTCGCGTTGCGCCCCCGACGCCTTCCCCGAGTAAGCCATGCCGTACCTGCCAACGGGCAGGCGAACTGGGAAAGCCCGACGGCGGTAGTCACCGATTCGGAGAACGCCAGGGCCATGGCGCTGCTTCGCGGCATTGAACCACGGCCCTTCTCTGACCCTGATGACGTCGAGCCTGAAGTTGGGCCTGACGTCGGGCCTGTTTCCCAGGGGCTGAGCGTTTCCCCTGGGCCTGATGGTTCCCAGAGGCTTGACGATTTCCCTAGGCTGAGCGTTTCCCCTGGGCTGAGCGATTTCCCTGGGCCTGATGGTTCCCAGAGGCTTGACGATTTCCCTAGGCTGAGCATTTCCCACGGGCTTGACGATGCGCTGGGACTAGACGCTGCGCTGGCTGACAGCGTCCAGGCGTTGGAAAATCTGCGTTCCGTCACCGTTGCCTGTGCCCAGACGTTCGGCTTCACCGAAGCCGCAGGGTTCGCCGGGCGGGTCGAGGAGATCTCCCGAACCGTGGAGTACCTCCAGGTCATCGCGGCCCACGCCGTGGAGCGGACCCGCACGCAAGCCCAGCAGGCACGGCCCTCATCCGCGGCGGGCACGGGATGGCAGACAGGCTGGACCGACCCCGCAACCACACACCCTGCGGCCCCGGCCAGTACGGCAGGACCAAACCCCGCCACCGCCACGGCCGGTATTGCCGGCGCGTCCCGGGCTGCTACTTCGGATGGTGCTGTTGCTGGATCCGCCGCTGTTACCGCGGCAGACGCTGCTGCGGTGGCTGATGATGGCTACCGGAATGCCGCGGAATTCCTGCGCGCGAGCCTGCGGATCAGTAAAAGCGAAGCCAACCGCCGGCTCGCCCTGGCCTCCGAGGTCCTCCCCCGGACCGGAATCGCCGGGCAACACATCCCGGCCCGCCGCGAAATCCTTGCCCAGGCCCTCGAAACCACGCAAATACCCACCCGGTCCGCGAGCATCATCAGCGCCGCCCTGGACAAAGTACGCCTCCTCACCGACGACGACACCCTCACCCGGATGGAACACGCCCTCACCCGCACCGCCATCGAGTCCGACCCCGACTTCGTCACCAAAATGGCCAAACGCTGGAACGACCAGATCGACCAAGACGGTCCCGAACCGTCCGAAGAAGTTCTCCGCCAGCTCCAAGGCACCTTCATCCGCAAACCCCGCCACGGACTGCACCACCTGGAAATCTTCGCCACCGCCGAACAATACGAAACGCTCACCACCGCCATGAACGTCGCCACCAACCCCCGACGCACCACCGGACACGGTAATGAGTCAGGAACCAACAACGCCACCGGCGAAAGCGCCGGGAACGGCGGCGACACCAACGAAGGCAGCGAAAACGGGGAGAACGGCAGCGGGAACAAACCAACCGGCCCGGACCTGGACCGGCGTTCCCGGCCCATGAAACTCCTCGACGGACTCGTCGGAGCCTGCGCAGTCGCCATGACCACCGGGAAGCTACCAACCAACGGCGGACTCCGCCCCCAGGTCACGGTCACCATCGACTGGCGCGACCTCTCCGAACGACTCACCGACCACCAACGACTCAGCACCGGCACAGCAACGTTCCTGGGTCCGATGCACCCGAACACCATCCGCAAAATCGCCTGCGATGCGGACATCATCCCCGTCCTGCTCGGCAGCGACTCCCGCGTCCTGGACATCGGCCGCACCACCCGGATCTTCCCGCCCCACATCCGCAAAGCCATCACCGCCCGCGACGGCGGCTGCGCATTCCCCGACTGCACCATGCCCGCCCCCTGGTGCGAAGCCCACCACATCACCTACTGGTCACACGGCGGCACCACAGGAACCGAGAACGGCACCCTGCTCTGCAGCCACCACCACCACGTCATCCACAAAGAACAATGGCGCATCGACATGACCACCGGCGTGCCCTGGTTCACCCCACCACCACACATCGACCCCAAACAAACACCCCGACGCAACCACCACCACACACCACTCAGAACATAAGAGGTCGTGGTTGGTCATTGAAATGCTGCCCATACGGCTGCCGCGAACTTGGCCTCAACAGGGTTCAGTGGCGGTAGGGAATTCGTGGAGATCAGGAACACCAACGTGCCCGCAACGAACAGGATCAGCCATGCAGTGGGTGAAGCATGCTCAACGCCCCAACACCGGATGCAGATGTTCACTCTCAATCGCGACGCGGGCTTGAACCGCTCCTGCCTCGAGGGCATCGAAAACGGGTGCGCCCCGCAGTGTCGCAGCAAGGAAGCCAGCCATGAATGCATCGCCGGCGCCGTTCGTATCCACCACATCGGCGGGAACTGCGGGAACCTCATGCTGGGTACCGTCCGCTTCCAAGGCGACAGCACCTTCCGCCCCGAGTGTGCAGACCGCCAAGCGAGGTCCCCGCGCAAGGCAGGAATGCATGAGCGCCCACGGATCCTCTGTCCTGTCGTCATTCATGAACACCACCCCGGCCGCCCTCAGGAACGGTTCATGGAACGCCGAGGAACCGTCGTAATCATGAAGGTCCACCCATAGCGGCGTCTGGTGAACCTCTTCGCGGTCCAGCAGCAGCACCCCAAATTCACTGAGGTCGATCACGGCGAGATCAGCAGCAGCCACCATGGCAGCTGCCCTCGCAAGATCCTCCTCGGTCGGGGCGGAAGGCACCGAGACGTAGAGGGATACCCGAGCCCCGTCCTCGGTCATGAGGTTGACGTGACGCTCAGTTCGATCGGAGACAATCTTTTCTACGGTGACACCGGCGTTGGTGAGTGCGCGGAGGACCCGCACGCCGTCGTCGTCCGCCCCAAGTGGCGAGCACAAGCGCACGCCTATGCCCAGATCAGCGAGGTGCACCGCTTTCCCCGCCGACGTTCCGCCTACCGTCTCCCAGGCGCGTCGCGCGAACTGCATATGCGGGACGGGCTCGGGGAGGTGGTCCAGGAGGATGAGCTGGTTCCACGAGGCAGGGCCGCACACGGCAACGGTGGGAGTAGCAGGCATGGCACTATCCAAGCACGGTCCAGGACCACGTTCCCGGAAACAAACCGGCCAGTTCAAAACCGTTGACACGTGACCAAATGGTCACCTATTCTAAATCCATGGACGCCGTGTTTAAAGCACTGGCAGACCCCACCCGGCGGGAGCTGCTCGATGAGCTGTTCCGCGAGGATGGGCAAACCCTCACCGCACTCGGAGCACGGTTCGAGATGACCCGCTTCGGCATCGCAAAGCACCTGAAGTTGTTGGAGGATGCCGGACTGGTGGTCACGCGCCGCCGAGGACGTGAAAAGCTGCATTTCCTGAACCCCATCCCCATCAGGCTCATCCACGATCGCTGGGTGAGCAAATACGCAGAACCATGGGCCGCTGCACTCAGCGACCTCAAATCCAGATTGGAAAGTCCCATGGAAAAGATCTTCGAGATTTACATCAAGACCACCCCGGAGCGGCTCTGGGAAGCCATCACCAACAGCGAAATCCGCAGTAAGTACCAGTTCGGGAACACGTTCACGGCGGACTGGACTCCTGGCGGACGGTTTGAAATGCGGAACGTCAAAGCGGACGAGCCACTGGGCGAGGGCGAGAACATCGAAGTCGATCCCCCGCGGCGGCTCGTCCAGACGATGCAGGCATTGTGGGGCGAGGACGTCAAAGCTGAAGGAACATCGCGGATCACCTGGGAAATCGAACCCGTGGGCGATTCGTGCCACCTCACCGTCACGCACGATCAACTCCGCGAAGGCGCCAACGAGCAGCTGTACGGCGGCTGGCCCATGATCCTCTCCGGACTCAAGACCTGGCTCGAAACAGGCGAAACACTGACAACGCCCGGCTCGCTCATGTACGCCTAGGCACGCTTTAACCACGACGACGGCGGGAGCCTCCCGCCGTCGTCGTCGCTACTTTTGCCTCCCGCCAGTTAGGCGACGGGAGAAGCCAGCTCCTCTTCAGAGAGCCATGCTGCCTGCATGGTGCCGAGCAGGTGCGGCGCGAAGTCTTCGCCGATTTCCAGCACCACGCGGCAACGCGCACCGCGCTGCTCCGGGAATCCCGCGTACTGGCCACGGAGGTCGCACACGGTCTGGCCACGGCTTGGACCGTTGGTTGTGTCTACCTCAACGCGGACGGTCGGCGCCACGGTCAGCTCCACTCCCCTCACGGCAATGGCAGCAGCCAGGGGATCGTGCATTGCTGAACACGCCCGCCCGAAGATGTCCACATAGAAGCCGAAGTAGTAGCCAAGCATCTCGCCGAGGGCCTGCGAAACGGGGTGCTCGGATTCCAGCAGTTCTTGGCGGTGGGTTTCCTCCAGGACGTTGGTCATGGTGACATCCAGTGGCACCAGCGTCACATTCCAGTCAGCAGCCAGTACTTCCGCCGCAGCCTCGGGGTCGTTGGCGATGTTGGCTTCCGCCACGGGCGTGATGTTTCCCGGGGCCAGGGCCGCGCCGCCCATGATGGTGATTTCGGCGATGAGCTCCGGCAGCTTGGGCTCCAACCTGAGAGCTTCGGCGATGTTCGTCAGCGGCCCGATTGCCACAACTCGCAGTTCCCCAGCATGCTTGTGCGCCAGCTGCACCAGGAGCTCAGCAGCCGTTGCCTTAACAGGCTCACGATCCGACGGAGTAAGCTCCACCCCGCCGATTCCGTTGTCGCCATGGACATGCGGCGCACCACCATGGAAGGTGCCGGCCTGCGGATCGTGCGCGCCGATCGCTACGGGAATGTCCGGGCGCCCGGCCAGTTTCAGCAGGTCCAGGGTGTTCCGGGCACCACCGGCGGCGCTGATATTGCCGCTCACGGTGCCGATGCCCACGAGTTCCGCTCTCGGGGTTGCGAGCAAATAGGCGAGGGCGAGGGCGTCGTCGATTCCCGTATCGCAGTCGAGGTAGAAGGGGGCGGCGGTCGGCTGAAGCATGGTCTCTCGTTTCAGGATGTAGCGGGGTGATGGGAAGCAGTGCTGGGCGGACGCGCGGTGCCGCGTGCCGCCGTCGGGCGTTAGATCTTTTCGCCCTTCGGTGCTGTGATGAACAGGCTGACAAGGAAGGCGAGGACGGTGATGGACACCGAAATCCAGAGCGCTGCAGAGTACCCGGCTGCGGTGCCCTGACCGGCGAACGGGGCAACAACCACGACGCCGAGGCTCGCCCCGATGCCGAAGGAGGCACCGTTGATTCCGGGCAGCGCGGCCGGCGCTTCCTTGGGCGAGAGCAAGACGGACAGCCCGTTGATGGCGGTGAGGAAGAAGCCGTTGTAGAAGATGCCCAAGGCTGCGATCGCGATGAGGACGGCCACTTGGTTGTCGGCGAACAGTGCAGCAGCAATGGCGCAGACCAGGCTCGTGGCCGTGCCGACTCGGACGGTCTTGATCCAGCCACGGCGGTCGGCAATCCAGCCGGCGAGCGGTGCCGCGAAGACGCCGATCAGTGCTGCCGGGGTCAGGAACAGCAGTGCTGCGACCGACGCCGGCAAGCCGAAGCCGTTTTCCTTGTCCTGGCTCAGGAGCACCACGGTGAAGTTGATGATGGCGAAGATTCCCGCGAGCATCAGCACAGTGGTGGCGATGACCGGCCATACCTGGCGCGAACGGAGATGGTGGACGGCGACCAGCGGTGTGGAGCGTTTCTTCTCGATGAGCCAGAACGCGGTGAAGGAAGCGATGCTGCCAGCCAGCAGGCCAAGCGCGGCAGGTGAGGTCCAGCCGGCCGAAGAACCAGTAGAGACGAAGTAGGTAAGGAAGACCAGGAACAGGGAAAGGGAACCTGCGCCCCACCAGTCCATCCGGCCTGGGGCGACAGCGGATTTCCCTCCCGGGACAACTTTGATGACGCAGACGACGGCGATCGCGGCCAGGGCGAGGACGGCAACAAAAATCGACTGGAAGCCGAGCGTTTCAGCCATGAGCCCACCAAAGTAGCCATCAACACCGCCCACACCTCCATTAATGGCGGCGATGATGCCGATGGACGTGCCGAAGAGTCGGGCGGGCAAGTATTCGTTGAGCACTATGTAGGAGAGCGCGAAGATGGCGCTCGAGACACCCTGCATGAAACGGCCGGTGACCAGCAGCGGCAAGTTCGGGGCGAAGATGCACAGCACTGTTCCGACGCCCATGATGGCCAGGACCAAGAGCAGTGCGGTGCGGCGGCCGATGAAGTCGCTCCAGCGTCCAATCACGGGTCCGGAGATGGCTCCTGCAAGGAAGAACATGGACTGCACCTGAGCCACGGCTTCGGGCGTTTCGCCAAAGAAGGAGCCGATGTGCGGGAGTGCCGGCGTGATCATGCTGGCGTTGAGCTGGAACGACAATACGGCGAGAACCAGCGTGGTGATCAGCAGGACAGCCGCCCGACCGCCCGGGCGGGTGTCCGACGTCGCTTCTACAGTTTCGGAAGGCTGTGCCTCTACCGCTGTGTTGGGGATATTCACATCAAACTCCTTTGTCCGAGGGCGCAGGCGGCGCCACGAGATGTGAGTTGTTATACAAGCATGTATTACGAGCTTGTGCAACCTATCACATTTTTCCGGTACAGTGTCCATAACCAAACCCAAGCGAGGCACCCTTGACCGACAATGCCGTCCAGTTCCTGTCCCGACCCATTGCGCCCCAACCCGGCCAGCCTTTGCGCGTTGCGGCATACTCACGCATAGCCGAGGCAATCAGGACCAAGCTCCTCCCTCCTGGCTCGTTACTCCCCACGGAGACCGAGCTGGGCGTCATGATGGACGTCAGCCGCACCGTGATCCGGGAAGCGCTGATGCTGTTGGAGGAAGACGGACTCACCAGGGCGCGGCGGGGAGTCGGACGATTCGTGGCTGATTCGTTGCCCCGGATTGGCATCGAACACATCCGCCCGTTCGATCAACTCCTTGGCGGCCCGGACCAGGACATCCAGGTCAAACGCGTTGCGGCGGTCAAACAGCCTGCCTCGGAATTCGTGGCCCCCGGAATCGGCGTGGAGCCCGGCCAGGACGTCTGGTTTTGGGAAAGCGTGCTGATCCGCAATGGCGAGCCCGTGGCCCACCTGCAGGAAAACGTGGCTCAAGGAATCCCCGAGGCCGAGGCACTGTCAGAAGCGGCGGAAGCTCCCACGCTTTCGGCGTCGACCCTTTTGGAGGTCCTCAGCGGGATTCCGGGGGCGTCACTGGGACCTGGCGAATGCGAAATCAGCCTGAGTACCGCCGGTCCCAGCCGCGCCAAGTTGCTGGATCTTCGCCCGTCCGAGCCGGTTCTGGTCCTCACTCAATACGTCCGCCGCAAGGGCTCCCCGTTCTACCTGGCCAAATGCCTCGTGGCCGCCAAGGCCGGTCACCTCTCCGTCATCCAGTCCTCCTGAATCCTCCCGAAAAGGTCCTTCCATGAGCTCCTCCCCTCAGTCTTCCGCGCCCATTTTGCCTCTTGCGAGCACCGCCCTCACCGTTGTAGGCAGCATCAACCTCGACATCACGGCTACCGCCAGCCGCCTCCCGACGCCGGGCGAAACCGTTGGCGGCGCCGTCCTCCGTCAGCAGCCGGGCGGCAAGGGCGCCAACCAGGCCGTGGCCGCAGCCAGGCTTGCCGGCGCCTCCCGCATGGTGGGGGCAGTAGGCCGGGACGAAGCAGGCCGCAGCCTCCTGGACGCCATGGCGAGTGCCGGCGTCGACGTCCAGGACATCGCTCAAGTGGATGCCGCGACAGGGACGGCACTGGTCCTGGTGGACGGCGAAGGCGAGAACCAGATTGTTGTGTGCCCGGGCGCGAACGCCGACGTGTCCGTGGAAGGAGTTTCCTTCGCGGAGGAGGAAGCCGTCCTGTGCCAACTCGAAGTGGACCAGGACGTGGTGCTGGAAGCCGCCCGCCGAACCACCGGCTACTTTGCCCTCAATGCAGCACCGGCGGCGCCTATCATTCCGGAGCTGCTGGAACGCTGCGACCTCGTGATCGTCAATGAGACCGAGTACGCCCTGATCCCCGCCCTTCGCACGGCGCCCCTCGTTGCAGTGACATATGGCGGGGAGGGCTCGGCGATCTTCGAGCACGGCGAACGCGTGGCCGAAGCTCCTGCCGTACGGGTCACGGAGATCGCCAACACCATTGGAGCCGGCGATGCTTTCTGTGCCGCGCTTGTCCTGGCCCTCCGCTCCGGACTGGAGCACAGCCACGCCCTGGCTGTTGCCAATGCAGTGGGCGCGGACGCTGTTAGGGATGCTTCGTCACAGCCTGCGCTGAAATCCTTGGAGCACTACGTCGAGGCGACGCGCACGTCTTTCGTCGCCTGAGCTATTTGCCCTGCAGAGGCCTTCGATGAGGGAGGTGCTACGGTTGCTACTGAGGCCAACCATGACAACAATTCCGCACCGTGAACTCCGCAATCAGAGCAGCAAGATCCTGGAGCGGGTCAAGAACGGCGAAATCATCGATGTCACCAATAATGGTGAAGTGGCCGCAACCCTGATTCCGCCGTCAGCTTCGCCCTTTGAACGCTTGCTGCAAGCTGGAAGCGTGCGACCAGCCACAACGAGTCCCGTCGACTTCAAGATTCTTTCGCGCGTCGCCAGCGAGAGGGATACCGCCGGCATTTTGGCGGATCTGCGCGGCGACCGGTGATTGTTTATGTCGACACTTCAGCCGCACTAAAACTTGTAGTGGAAGAGCGGGAGTCAGCAAAGGCAGCCGCACACCTTTCGGACATAGCTGCTGCAGGAGGGCATCTTGTTGCTTCAATGCTCTTGTATACGGAACTGCATTGCGCTGCTCGTCGCCGGGACTTGCCCTTCGAGGTGGTTAATAGCGTCCTCGCCGGCATTAATCTGGTCGACGTGACGCGGTCGGATCTCATGTATGCCGCGGCCTCGCCCAGGCGACTTCGGAGCGCTGATGCAATCCACCTTGCTACCGCCATCAGGCTCCAAGTCGACAGTCTGGTTGCCTACGACGCGGAACTGCTCCTGGCCGGAGTGGAGTCTGGACTTACAACATCGTCTCCCGGGGCCTGATCAGGCGGTTTAGCCAACGATCCGGAACTCGTCGAACTCCCCCGTAGCGTCGGAAACCTCGAATTCAATGTTCTCAATGCGACCAGGCGCCCGCGGTGAATGGAGCCAACTCACCAGCGCCTCGGCATCGGCTACCGATCCCTCGGCGACCACCTGCACGGATCCGTCGCGATTATTCCTGACGGTCCCCCTCAGCATTAGCTCATCCGCTTTGCGAGCAGTCCAGTAGCGGAATCCCACGCCCTGGACCACTCCGGTGATGCGGGCTGTGACTCTTAGCGTCTCATCGCCATAGCGGCCTTCCAGCGACTCAGTCATGGACCCAATCTAGCTGCGCACACCCGTGATGCCGAGTGCTTGGCCCACGAAACCCGCCCTTGTTCGCTCTCCTCACCGCTCAAGGGCGGGTATGGCGAACAAGGGCGGGTTTCAGCGGGAAAGGAGTCAGCCCACCACGATGTCGTGCGTCGCGTGGTCGTACGTGAAGGTGACCGGGCCGCCGTCGTGGTTCAACTCGTGGTTGGCACCATCCCGGACGCCGAACGCGCCATAGTTCTCATCCCATGAACGGTTCAGCGCGATCTTGTACGTATAGAAACCGGCCGGCAGTTCAGCCGTCAGCGCCCACAGCTGAACCAGCGGGTTGAACTCCATCTGGACTTCGTCGTACTGGGGAGCCCAGTCTTCCGGAGCGCCCAGGATCTTGTTGAAGTCACCCGCAATTGCGACGGCGTCCGGCTGAGGCAGGGTTTCGACGGCGGGAGCCGCCGCTGCCTTGGCAGGAGCCTTGCGCGTGGAAGCCTTCTTCGCGGCCGGCGCAGCTTTGGTGGTGGTCGTCTTAGTAGCAGCAGCCTTCGGCGCAGATACCTTCGCGGCGGCTACCTTCGGTTCTGCAGCAGCCTTCGGAGCTGCAGCCTTCTTCGATGTTGCGGCACGCTTCGTCTTGGCCTTGGCGGGCGGGGCCGTAGGCACGGGAACATCGGCTGGTACCGGTGTTCCGGCGTCGAGGGCCTCTGCGAAAGCCGAAACGTCAGGGAAGGCGACCGTCGCCCGCAGTCCGTCGTCCGGGATGGTCCATCCCGAACGCCCCTTGACCAGCCAGCCGGCCTTGACCAGCTTTGCCGATGCCGACGTCAGGGTTTTGTGGCCGCGGGGAATGCCCCCACTGAGAAGTTCAGCCTCATGGTCGTTGAAAGGAACGCGTCCGATGGCCTCTGCCAGGACTTCCCCTGCGTTCAGTGTGGCTCCAGACCATACGCCCTCAGCGAGGATGTCCAGTACGGCCTTCAGACGAAGGTTGGTGTTCTCGGCGGTGTTGGCGCCCATGCTTCTCCTTCTACGGTGAATAATCCCTTGCAGTTTGCCAATGAATTGTTAATTCGCGCGACTGATATTGGTAAACACCGTGTGTCGTGACCGAGTGTGACATTCCCGGGGCCGGAAGTGATCGACGGGTCTCGCCTTTAGCACCAATTCAGGGTTTATTGGCCCGGCACGGACGCCTTGACCCACTCCGTCACTTCATCCAGCAATACAGCTTTCCGGGCGTCGCTGGCGAACGAAGAACGGATCGAGTTTGCCGCCAAAGTAGCCTGCTCCGGAACCGAGAACTCAAGGACCTTGGCCAACTGCTCGAAGTTGTCGTCCACATAGCCGCCAAAGTAGGCAGGGTCGTCCGAGTTCACGCAAACGTTCAAACCGATGGCAAGCATCTCCGGCAGTGGGTGGTCAGCCAGCTTGTCCACCGTACGCAGGCGAACGTTGGATAGCGGGCAAACAGTCAGGGGCACCTGCTCCGCGACGAGCCGCTGCACCACTTCCGTGTCTTCCATGCAGCGGATACCGTGATCGATCCTCTCCACATGCAGCACGTCCAGGGCCTCGGTGATGTAGGCGGCCGGCCCTTCCTCGCCCGCGTGGGCGATCCTTCGCAACCCGGCGTCACCGGCACGCTGGTAGAGTCGCTCAAATTTCGACGGCGGATTGCCCACCTCTGCTGAGTCCAGCCCAATGCCGACGATGGGGGCGTGCATCGCGAGCAACTGGTCCAACACCTCAAGTGCGGAGTCCTGGGACATGTCCCTGAGGAAGGCCGCTATAAGGAGTGTCGAAACGCCGAAATCTTCCTCTGACGTCGCCAACGCATTCGCGATCCCATTGAGGCACACCTCAAGCGGGACACCCCTGGCCACATGCGCCTGGGGATCCATCATGATCTCCGCATGGCGCACTCCCCCGGCGGCGGCGCGCTGAAGATAAGCACGAGTCATGTCGGTAAAGTCCTGCTCGGTCTGCAGGACGGCCATATTGGCGTAGTACAGGTCAAGGAAGGACTGCAGATCCGTAAACTCGTACTTCTCCCGCAGTTCTTCGATGTCTTCATACGGCAGTTCGATGCCGTTGCGTTCGGCCAGGGCAAAGATCAGCTCTGGCTGGAGAGTCCCTTCGATGTGCAGGTGCAGTTCGGCAACCGGGGGCGCCGTGGTCGTCGTTTTCTCGCCAAAAGTTTCCACTCGACAACTCTAGGCCCCATATCCGCACGTGTCCCGGAGCACTCAACTTGGTTCTTCGCCGCGGGACCCCCAAACTGAAAGGATGCAGACTTTCCTCCCTTTCGCCGATTTCCGTGAGAGCGCCGCGGCGCTCGACACCTCAAGGCTCGGCAAACAGCGCGTCGAAGCCCTCCAGGTCCTCCGCGCACTGGTCATCCCGGAGTACGGTTGGCAGCAGCACCCGGCCGTCCGTATGTGGATGGGCCACGTCCCCGCCCTCACCATGTACGGTCTGGCAATGGCCGACGAGTGGATCCAGCGCGGCCACCCGGACAACACCCGCAACAACATCGCCGAATTTGCGCCCCAGGCCGCACACCCGGACTACGCCTCCAGGATCATCATGCCGCCGTGGCTTGGCTACGAGGACCTGCACCTCAGCCACCGCTCCAAGCTCATTGGCAAGGACCCCAAGTTCTACGGACCGCTCTTCCCGGGCGTCGAAGAAAAGCTCGAATACATCTGGCCCGAGCCCAAGCACGAATTCCACCCCGCAGACCCCGAAGAGGACCGTCTCTGGATCCTGCGGGCCAATGTGGAAGACATCCGCCCGGAACAGCTCACCACTGTGAGCATGCCTCCTCACGGCAAGGCCAAGGCTGCCGCAGATTCAGAATCCGGCGAGTACCAATTCGTGTACGCGGAAGAGAAGTCCCGCCGCCAACTCAAGGGCCCCAAAAAACGTCCTGCCAAGGTGCTGGAGAAGAAGCCCACGCGGAAACGCCAAGCCCAGGAAGCCGCGTTCAATACGCTTCCCGGCAAGACAGAGATCGCCGTCCCGTTCGACGGCGGCCAGATCTTCGCCGTCGGCTTGGTCCAGGGACGGCCTATCACGGTTGAGGGTAAGTTCGCCCGGAACTTCGAAGTCAGTGACGTGGTCAAGCGCTCCGATTTCGACTACCCGGCACTGCTGCAGGATCCGCGGGTCTTCTTTCCGATCCCCGCACCGGCACAGTAACCGCTGGAGGCGGCCATGGATTTCCAGCACATCATCGAAGAAGTCGGCCGGTACATGGACTTCGCCGGCGTCGCAGTCATGGTGGTTGGGGCGCTGGTTTCCATCCCACTCGCTTTGCGCGGGTACCAACCCAAACGGGCTAGCGGACTCGCCCCGTTTTCTCCCTACCGCGCCTACCGGCAATTGCTGGGACGGTCCATCCTCCTGGGCCTTGAGCTCCTGGTGGCCGCCGACATCATTCGGACAGTCGCTGTGACGCCCACCTTTGAGAGCGTGGGCGTCCTGGCGATCATCGTGCTGATCCGGACGTTCCTCAGCTTCTCGCTTGAACTGGAGATTACTGGCCGCTGGCCGTGGCAGAAGGAAAAGGACCACGACGGCGGCAGTTCAGTTCCGGATGGCTCGTCGGTTCCGTCGTAGTCACGCCGTCGTAGCTTGCTCCGCTGTCAAAACCCGCCCTTGTTCGCCCATCATCCCGTTGTACGGCATGACAGGCGAACAAGGTGGGGTTTCGTGGGCTGCGGCTGGCTACTTCCCGAGCCCTGCCTGACGAAGTGCCTCGGCCATAGCTGTGTTAGCGGGAGCTTCAGACTGCTGCGGCTTGCCCTGGCGACGGTCGCCCTGACCAGGCTGACCACCACCACGCTGAGCCGGCTGACCACCGCCGCGCTGACCCGGCTGGCCACCCCCACGCTGACCCGGCTGACCACCTGAGCGCTGGCCTCCAGCAGTTCGTGCACGCTGGTCGCCTCCACCTTGGTTACCTCCACCCGAAGCACGCCCGCGGGAGTCGCGGCCGCCCGCAGTGCCGGGTTCGTCGTCGAGCCTCAAGGTCAGGGAGATGCGCTTTCGTTCGGGATCGGCCTCAAGCACCTTGACC
Organism: Paenarthrobacter sp. 2TAF44; assembly: GCF_052114885.1. Classification (NCBI taxonomy): domain Bacteria; kingdom Bacillati; phylum Actinomycetota; class Actinomycetes; order Micrococcales; family Micrococcaceae; genus Paenarthrobacter; species Paenarthrobacter sp. 2TAF44. The sequence continues at coordinate 75,625 of NZ_JBFRFP010000015.1, forward strand.
CGCACTACCTGACCGGATTTCACGATCTCGCGGGGGTCCGAGACGAATTTGTTGGACAGCGCTGACACGTGGACCAGGCCGTCCTGGTGCACCCCGACGTCCACGAAGGCACCGAATGCGGCAACGTTGGTAACTGTGCCTTCCAGGATCATGCCGGGCTTGAGGTCGGAGATCTTTTCAATGCCCTCGGAGAACGAAGCTGCCTTGAACGCGGGACGGGGATCGCGGCCCGGCTTCTCGAGCTCGGTCATGATGTCCTTGACGGTGGGCAGGCCGAACGTGCCGTCAACGAATGCCTGCGGATCCAGTGAAGTGGTGGGCGCGCCGCCAGCCGCGACAAGGATCTTGCGGGCAACGGAGTAGGCCTCGGGGTGCACGCTGGAAGCATCCAACGGCTCCGCTCCCCCGGTGATCCGGAGGAAGCCTGCACACTGCTCGAACGCCTTCGCTCCAAGCCGGGGTACCTTCTTGAGGTCGCTCCGCTTGGCAAACGGGCCATTCTCGTTGCGGTACGCCACAATGTTTTCGCTCAGCAAAGGTCCGACGCCGGCCACACGGCTCAGCAGCGCGGGGGACGCCGTGTTGACGTCCACGCCCACGGCATTCACGCAGTCTTCCACCACAGCGTCCAGTGAGCGGTCCAGCTTGGCGGCGGTGACGTCGTGCTGGTACTGGCCCACGCCGATGGACTTGGGTTCGATCTTCACCAGTTCGGCCAGCGGATCCTGAAGCCGGCGGGCAATGGAGACAGCGCCGCGGAGCGACACGTCCATGCCGGGGAGCTCGGAAGCTGCCAGGGCCGACGCGGAGTACACGGAAGCTCCAGCCTCGGAAACAACGAGCTTCTGGACACCCTTGGAACCTGCGGCTTCGAGAGACTTGATGAGCTCGGTTGCCAGCTTGTCGGTTTCACGGGACGCTGTGCCGTTGCCGATCGCCACGAGTTCCACGTTGTACTGCTTGGCGAGGCGGCCAAGGGTGGCCAAAGCCTCGTCCCATTTCCTTGCGGGCGCGTGGGGATAGATGGTGTCCGTGGCAACCACCTTGCCAGTGCCATCCACCACCGCCACCTTAACTCCGGTGCGGAGTCCCGGGTCCAGTCCAAGCGTCGAGCGGTTGCCGGCAGGCGCAGCGAGCAAGACATCACGCAAGTTCGCGGCGAAGACCCGAACAGCTTCATCCTCGGCGTCGGCAAACATGCGTCCGCGAAGATCGGTGGTGAGTCGGTCCAGGATGCGCCCACGCCAGGCGAGCTGGGCAGTCTGGGTGAGCCAGAGATCGGCGGGACGGCCGTGGTTGGCGACCCCAAGGCACTTGGCCACAGCGTTCTCGTAGCGGCCGCGGGCGGCGGCCAGGGCGTCGTCGTCGGCGGGGTCTGCTTCGGCGAGATCCAGCTCAAGTACGCCGTCCTTTTCACCCCGCAACAAGGCGAGCACCCGGTGCGACGGCATTCCGGACGGGACTTGCGTGAACTCGAAGTAATCCTTGAACTTCTGGCCTTCGGCCTCCATGCCCTTCTTGACACGGGAGACCATGCGCCCCTGCTTCCAGAGCCGCTCACGCAGGTCCTCGGCCAGGTCAGGGTCCTGGGCGACGCGCTCCACCAGGATCGCGCGGGCGCCCGCGAGCGCGGCGGCAGAATCCTCAATGGAGTGCTCGGCGTTGAGGTACTTGGCGGCCTCGGTTTCGGGGTCGAGCTGTGGGTTGGCGAGCAGGACGTCCGCTAGCGGCTCCAGCCCGGCTTCGCGGGCAATCTGCGCCTTGGTGCGACGCTTGGACTTGAAGGGGAGGTAGATATCCTCCAGCCTCGCCTTGGTGTCAGCACCGACGACGGCGGCTTCCAGTTCCGGGGTCAGCTTGCCTTGGGCTGCTATCGCCTCAAGAACGGTTCTCCGCCGCTCTTCCAGTTCCCGCAGGTACCGGAGGCGTTCCTCAAGATCGCGAAGCTGGGTGTCATCGAGCGTCCCGGTGACTTCCTTACGGTAGCGGGCGATGAAGGGAACGGTGGATCCGGCGTCGAGCAGTTCCACCGCGGCCTTGACCTGCCAGGCCTTCACGCCAAGTTCGTTGGCGATGAGGTCATGGATGGCAGAATCGGCTGACTGGTGCTGGAGAGATTGAGTCACCCTGACAGTTTGCCTCACATGACCGACAGTTTTCAGGTCCGGGTTCCGGAAGGCCTATGCCGGGAGCGCTGTTAGTGCTGTAGTTGGAGCATGCAGGAACTGCTCATCATCCTTCAGGACGGGTTTGTTTCCGATGACGTGAGCGTGACCGTCAACGGCAAGGAAGCTGTGTCCGAACGGGATGTGTCTACCAAGATGCTGTTGGGAATGGCCGACGAAATCACGGTGGAGCTGCCGGCGAAAGGCGCCACGGTGGGAGTTGAAGTCCGCAGCAGAAAGCTCAGCGCAACGAAAAAGCTCGCTGGTAAACCCAGGAGCCTGATTGTCTCCATAGAGGATGACGAACTCGTGCTGCGCGAAGGAACGGGCCGCGAGGCGTTCCTCTGACGGGGAGCGCTTCGCGGCGGCTGGATTACCTGGATTACTGGATTACAGCGGGCTGGCCGGCCGCTAGTGGGACATGTGCTCCTTGGAGGAGATGTGCTCCACCATTTCGCCCACGCGCTGTTCTGCGTAGTGGTTGCGGGCAATATCTCCCTGGCTGATGATGCCTACCAGCTTGTGATCCTTGATGACGGGAAGACGGCGAACCTGATGCTCTTCCATCATGTTGATGGCTTCGTCAACGTTGGCATCAGCGTCAATCCAGTACGGCTTACCGGTGGCGAGTTCGCTTGCCCGGACTTCGCGGGCATCCCTTCCCTCGGCCAGACACTTGACCACGATGTCGCGGTCAGTGATGAAGCCGGTCAGCCTGCCGTCATTGCCGCAGATGGGAAGTGAACCGCAGTCCAAGTCCCTCATCATGCGGGCGGCGTCCTGAAGAGTCTGGTCTTCCGGAATGCACTGGGCATCCGTCGTCATGAATTCACGTACGACACTCATGGGTCCTCCTTCATCGAATGGGGTTCATCGACGCGGGGTCCTTCGGCTCCGACGCCGATGTTGCCAGCCTACGCTTGGCTGCTGCGGCTGACTAGGCGATCCGGCGGGTTGCCGGGCAGAAAATTTAGATGCCTCCCTAGATATAATCCATTCGGTGGAGTATCCTCTTTTTTGGGTTACACACGGCTTCTGGGCATGGCCACTTTCACCCCCATGGGGACTTCTCACATGCATCGCCCCGCCCTGAACCGTCATGCCGTCCATCCGGTTACTCCTCTGGTGGGCGAACGCATATTGACTGCTTGCAGAGCGAGAAAGATCCTCACATGGACACCCCCAACGTCCCCAGCACCCACTACAACCCTGTCGCCAGCAACCCCTCTGACATCCCGTTCCCTCCTTCTTCTGGGTCCCACGCTTCTGGGCCCCACGCTTTCGGGCCCCAGCCCAGCACGTTGTCCTGGCCCTCCGAAGACTGGTGGAGGTGCTGGCGCTCCGCTCCCGTGAGCGGCCGCTATGAAGGCAACCAGGCAGGCAGCGGCCTTGTCGGCAGCGCGCTGGACCTCCGCTTGGACGTCGATCCCCGCCAGGGCGTGGAATCCCCGGTGCTGAACAAAGTCAGTGGCGATCTATACAGCACCCGCTGGGTCAAAACAGGTGGCGTCAACCAATTCGTGAAGACCTATGTGGAGTCATGGATTGTGGATACCCCAGTGGTCACCATGACCCGCGCAGATGCACACATCACGGGAACCGTCCGCTTCTGGAAAGGGACGCATCCTGCCTCAACGGTGGAAATCACCGTCTCCTGGTCCCACGGCGCAATCACTGGCGCAGTGGTCACGTTCACGGCCGGCGGCGTTGCCGGGCAGCCATACGCATGTGCCTACCGTTCGGGCTGTTTCCGGGATATGAACCTTGAGCTCGACTACTGCACGTCCGTGGACATCGAACCCAAAGCGCCCGTTTACAACAGCCACTTACACAACAACCGCCCTGCGGACCTGGCGAACCGGACCATCACCATCGAGTCCGCGTACCGCGATGCGGGCGTCGCCGTCACCATCGATCCGGTCCATACAGTGATCGATGACAGTGCTGCCGGCTTCGCCTCGTGGAACGTCGGCGAACTTCACGATGCCATGGAGACCTCCTTCGGCAAGTTCAACTCCGGTTGGCCTGCCTGGAACCTTTGGGGCGTGCAGGCAGGTCTCTTCGACACCGCCGGAGTTGGGGGCATTATGTTCGACGCCGCTGCGGGCTTTGGCGGCGCGGGTCGCGGCCCTGATCGCCAGGGTTTTGCAGTTTTCCGCAACCACTCTTGGTTCACGAACCTGGTCTCCAATCCCACCACGCAGGACCAGGCCTGGGCGATGCGCCACTTCCTGTACACGTGGGTCCACGAGGCAGGGCACGCTTTCAACTTCCTGCATGCGTGGGACAAGGCGAGGCCGGATTCCCTGTCCTGGATGAACTACGACTGGAAATACGATCAGCGCAACGGCACGGATACCTTCTGGGGCAACTTCCGGTTCCGGTTCGACGACGACGAACTGCTCCACATGCGCCATGGCGACCGCGCTTCGGTGATTATGGGCGGAGATCCCTGGGCGTCCGGTGGGCACCTGGAATCCCCCGCCGGCGCCATGACCGTTTCCGGGCCGGGCAGCGATATTGAACTGACGCTCTCAGCCAAGAACCACTTCGATTACATGGAGCCTGTGTCCATTGAATTTCGCCTGCGGAACACCAGCGATGTACCCGTGCTGGTGGACGGCCGCCTGGATCCCAGGTTCGGAAACACCACTGTGTACGTGCAGAAGCCGGACGGAACGGTGGTGCTCCACGAATCCGTGGTCTGCTTCTATGGCCTCCCGGAACCGGTAACCCTGGAACCCGCCACCGGCGCCACGAGCGATGGCAGCGACCGCTACAGCCAACTGGTCCAGCTAGCATTTGGAGTGCAGGGCTTCGCTTTCGATGAGCCCGGCCAGTACCAGGTCCGCGCCATCTATTCCACCGAAGGCATCGTCCAGGCGTCCAACACCTTGCCGTTGCGGATCGGTTTCCCGGTCACACGGGAGGAGGACCGGTTTGCACCCGAGTTCTTCACGCGGGAAGTAGGACTCACGCTCGCCTTCGAAGGATCCATGTCGCCGCACCTGAGCAAAGGGCTGGACGCCCTTACCGAGGCAGCCGAGCGGTTCGGCCGCGAGCCTTTGGGCGTCAAGGCGGCCACCGCCGTCGCGCAATCCGTGGGAGATGACTTCTATCGCCGCATGGAAGACAAGATGATTAAGCACCACAGCGCCGATCCTGAGAGGGCCCTTGCACTGACCGATGCGGGGCTCGCGAGCTACCAGAAGGGCAGCAGTGCGGCGAACAACCTGGCGTACCGGAACCTCGTGGAACTGCGGAGAGATCTGCATGTGAAGGCGGATAACACCGCAGCGGCAAAGTCAGAGGTGGAAACCCTCGCCAAAGATTTGGGCTCCCGCGGCGTGAACCCGACTGTCCTGGCCCAGGTCAAGGAACTGATCCCATCAACTCCGGCGGCCCGTTCCCGCCGGTCGGCTCCGAGGAAGCCTGCCAAAAAGCCGTCGGATGGCTAGTCGGTAAATGGCTCCCAAGCAGCCGGCGACGGCGGCATCCCGCCCTTGGTGCCGCCGTCGCGCCCTCTTCTGTTGCAGTTATTCCGCGATGTCCTCGGCCCACAGTTCAGGGTGTTCCGCCTGGAACGTGCGCATCATCTCCACGCAGCGCGGGTCATCGAGGACCACTACGTCAACGCCACGCGAACGCAGGAGGTCGAATTCACCCGGGAACGTCTCCGCTTCGCCCACCACGACGCGCGGAATCTTGAACTGGATGATGGTTCCCGTGCACATCGCACAGGGCGCAAGCGTGGTGTAGAGCGTGGTGTCCCGGTAACTCTTTTGCCGGCCAGCCGCACGCAACGCGGACATCTCGCCATGCGCGATCGGATCGCCATGCTGGACGCGCTCATTGTGGCCGCTCGCGATGACCTTCCCGTCGCGGGCCAAAGCGGCACCGATGGGGATTCCGCCCTCGTTGAGGCTCTTCTGTGCGGCCTCGTAGGCGGCTTCGAAAGCGGGATCGGCGGTGGTACGTGCTGATTCAGTCATGGTGTTCCGTCCTTGGATGTTCTTGGCCGTTGTCCCAGCGTATCCAGCAGGGCTGCTCCCTCGCGCTCTTCCCCGCACGGGCCTAGCGGACGTAGGCTGTGGTTCGGAGAGCCGGGAAGCCTGGTCGGCCCGCTGGCTGTTGGGCCCGCGGAACGGCTCTGGCATCCGCCTCGGTCGTTGCACCGAGGGACAGGATCCGCCATGTCATCAGCATCAGAACCAGTCATCGACGCCGTACGGCTAGTCAAAACTTTCGGCAGGACCCGTGCCCTTGATGGACTGGATTTGCAGGTCGGTGAAGGCGAAGTCCACGGCTTCCTGGGCCCTAACGGTGCGGGGAAATCAACAACCTTGCGTGTCTTGCTGGGACTTATGCGCCCCAGCTCAGGAACTGCGCGGGTTTTCGGTCTGGATCCATGGCAGGATCCAGTCCGCGCTCATCGCGACGTTGCGTATGTTCCCGGAGATGTGAGCTTGTGGCCGAACCTTTCAGGCGGGGAAGTCATCGATTTGCTCACCGGGCTGCGCGGCGGCGTCGATGAACGGCTTCGGCGGGAGCTCGTTGAGGAGTTTGAGTTGGATCCGCGGCGTAAGGCACGGACGTATTCGAAGGGAAACCGTCAGAAGGTCGCGTTGATTGCGGCGTTCGCCCGTCCGGCACGCTTGTATCTGCTCGATGAACCCAGTGCCGGTTTGGATCCTGTCATGGAGTCGGTGTTCCGCCGTCAGGTTCAGCGCGTTACCGCAGACGGTGCAACGGTGCTGCTGTCCAGCCACATTCTTAGCGAGGTCGAGCACCTCTGCAAAAGAGTGACGATCATCCGGGCAGGACGGGCCGTGGAGTCGGGGACGCTATCGGAGTTGCGGCACCTGAAGCTCACCCATTTCAGGGTCGAGGCCACCAACTCGGCGTTGTTGACGGCCCTGCCCGGAGTGCAGGACGTCACCACTGACGGTGAGATCGTTGAGTTCGATGTGGACCCGGCCGATCTTGCCACTGTTTTGGAAGCAGCGGCGACCGCCGGGATCAGCGGGCTGACGGTGTCTCCGCCGTCGTTGGAGTCCCTTTTCCTCAGCCACTACGGCAACGCGAACAGCCAGGTGCGCTGATGTCCGGCGTGATGGGACTATTTCTCGTCCAGGCGCGAAGGGAACGCGTGCTGCTGCCGGTCTGGATTCTGGGTATCGCTTTTCTGGGCTTCATCATCGCCAATGCCGTCGCCACTGAATTTGCTGACGAGGCATCCCGGGCGGCGATCATATCTGTGGCCGGGGCAAGCCCGGCGTTCCTGTTCGTCCGCGGACTGCCCGACGGCACCGGCATCGGAGCGGTGGTGTTCTTCCAGGGCTACTCCTTCACCGCTGTCCTGGCCGGACTGATGAGCACGTTTCTGGTCATCCGGCACACCCGCATGGATGAGGAACTCGGAAGGGCAGAGCTGATCGGCTCCGTCCCGGTCCGCAGAGCAGCGCCCCTGATGGCCACCCTGATCCTGGGCGGGATAGCGAATCTGACCTTGGCGCTCTGTGTGGCGGGCGGTTTCCTTGCCGCGGGACTGCCGGGGTCAGGAGCCTTCACGGCAGGAGCCGCCGTGGGTGCCGTCGGGGCATTCTTCGTGGCCGTCAGTGCGGTGGTGGCGCAGATCATGCCCTCGGGCCGGGCAGCCAACGGCGCAGCCGCCGGACTGGTCGGGGCGGCCTATTTCGTGCGCGGCATCGGGGACGCCTTCGGTACTACCCCATCCTCCGATCTGACCCATGTGACCAGCGAATGGTTTTCGTGGCTCTCGCCCATCGGCTGGGGGCAACGTTCCCGGCCGTTCACGGTCGCAGACCCAACACCGCTGCTGGTCCTGGCCGCCGTGAGCCTTGTTCTGGCCCTGGCGGTCCTGGCGCTCAGGAGTCGAAGGGACCTGGGCGAAAGCCTTCTGCCCGAACATGCCGGACGGGACCGGGCAGCGCCCGGGGGTAACTCCTTTCTGGGCTTGGCGTGGCGCCAGCAACGGCTGACCTTGCTGGGCTGGTGCATCTTCGCGGCCCTACTCGGCAGCATCGCCGGTGGACTGGGCCCCGTAGTCACCAACGTCATCGGTGGCAACCAGTCGCTCCGGGAGCTGATCGTCCGGCTCGTCCCTGGTGGCCGGGGTGAACTCATCGACGTCTTCACCACGGCGCTTCTGGGCATCGCGGGCGTCCTGGCCGCGGCTGCCGGCATCCAGGTGGTCCTGCGGCTCCGGGCAGAAGAAGCTGAGGGCCGGGCCGAACTTCTCCTTGCCACACCCCATTCCGCGGCACGGTGGCTGGCGGCGAACCTGATCCTCGCCACGGTGTCGGCAGTGGTCGTCGCGGCGGTCGCGGGAACAGCAGCGACCCTGGGGCTTGCCCTCTCAGGGGTGGCAAGCGGGCCGCCTGGCCAGCTGGTTGGTGCCGCCCTGGCTCACGTGCCGGCCGCCGTCGTATTCGTCGCCGTTACAGCGGTGGCGTTCGCCACGATCCCCCGGATGAGTATTGCCTTCGGGTGGGGGTTCCTGGCCGTAGGGCTGGTTCTGGGACAGTTCGGCGAACTGATGCGCCTGCCTGCTTGGCTCCAGGATCTCAGCCCGTTCCGGCACACAGCGGCGATGCCAATCGAAGCGTTCGACCCCGCAGCTGCCCTCACCATGACCGGCATTGCCGTGGCCGGAGCAGGACTAGCGGCCTACCTGCTCCGACGCCGGGACCTCACCGCGTGAGATCCGCACAGTCTGCCGCATTCTTTGGGTCTGCCGATGGGGTCCTAAATTGTCGGTGCCCGCTGATAGCTTGGCTTCATGGTCCACTTCGCAGTGGTCCATCCGGCAACAGGGAGTAGGTCACGGTGTTCTTTCTCGATTCGGAGATAGCTGGCGCGCCACAGGATTTGGTGTTTTCCGCCAGCGATCTTGTCATCGCTGCCACCTGTGAGTACCAGCTGCTCCGGAAACTCGACGAAAAACTGGGCCGCTCCCCCAAGCCTGACTTCGCCTCAGATGCCATGTTGGAGCGGACTGCAAAGCTCGGCGATGTCCACGAGCATCGGGTCCTGGATGAGTTCGTGGCCGAGTTCGGGCCGTGGGACCCGGCAACAGGAAAGGGCGTTTACGACGTCGTTCCCGCCTCCGCCATGGACCGCGCCACCCTTTTAGCCAAGCACGCGGAATCCATCGACGCCTTGCACTCCGGAGCGGATATCGTCTTCCAGGCCGCGTTCTTCGATGGCCAATTCCACGGGCGCTCGGACTTCCTGGTCAAGCGTCCTGGCGGCCAGTACGCCGTCTTCGATACCAAGCTTGCCCGCCATGCCAAGGTCACCGCGCTTTTGCAACTGGCGGCCTACGGCGACCAACTCCTTCAGGCCGGTATCGCGCCGGATCCCACAGTCACCTTGGTCCTGGGCAATCGGGTGCACAGTGATCACCCGCTCGCGGAGATTTTGCCGGTTTTCAAAGAACGCCGGGAACGCTTCCTCAAAATGACCACAGCCCACATGGCTGCTTCAGGTCCCGTCGACTGGGGCGATTCTCGCTTCTCCGCGTGCGGCCGCTGCGATTACTGCGCCGAGCAAGTAAAACTGCATCGTGACCTCCTTATGGTTGCCGGTATGCGTGTCAGCCGCCGCAAGAAGCTGATGGAAGCCGGGGTCACCACCATCGACCAACTGGCCGCGCTTCCGGAAGTCGGCGACCCCACCCTGCTGCGCCTTCGGGAGCAAGCCCAGCTCCAGACGGGGACAGGAACCCCTGATGGGACCGTGAACTACACGGACAAAGCCGGGGAAGCCAAGGCCGTGAGCTATAAGGTGCTGTCGGATAACACGCTCGGCAGGCTCCCCACTCCGGACCCCGGGGACATCTTCTTTGACTTCGAGGGCGATCCCCTCTGGCAGGATCCAGCCACGGGCAAATGGGGTCTAGAGTACCTTTTCGGAGTCATCGAAAATCCCGTGGAGCCTGGCGCCGAGCCGGTTTTCCGGCCGTTCTGGGCGCATTCGCGGGCTGAGGAAGGCCAGGCCTTCGTGGACTTCCTGGAGTACGTGGCCAAGCGCCGTGCCAGCTACCCCGGCATGCATATCTACCACTACGCGGCTTATGAGAAGACAGCCCTCCGCAATTTGTCGCTGACGCACGTGATGGGCGAAACCGCCGTCGATGACCTTTTGCGCCAAGGCGTCCTGGTGGACCTCTTCGACACCGTCCGCCACAGCCTTCGCGTATCCGAGAATTCGTACAGCATCAAGAAGCTCGAGCCTCTGTATATGGGCCAGCACCTGCGCTCCGGTGATGTCACTGACGCCGGAGCCTCCGTGGTTGCCTACGCGGACTACTGCACGGCGCGGGACACCGATAACCCTGAGCAAGCTGCGGCCATCCTCGAAAGCATCAGGGACTACAACGAGTACGACTGTCTCTCAACGTTGGAGTTGCGCAACTGGCTTCTTGCCCGCGCGGCAGAGCGTTCCATTGTGCCGCAGGGCTCGGCCGGCGACGACTCCGGGGATGCGGAAGATTTGGGGAACGGGTCCGATGCCTCGCAGACCGCTGAACCGAAAAAATATGAGGCCGCGCCGGAAGAAACCGCCTTGCTGGACTACGTTGCCGCGCTGCCGGATGAGGAAAGGCTGTCCCCGGATTCCCGGGCCATAGCCATTGTGGCAGCGGGCGTTGGATATCACCGGCGTGAGGACAAGCAATATTGGTGGGGGCACTTCGACCGCTTGGAAAAGCCAGTGTCCCAGTGGGAGGACGGCCGCGATATTTTCACGGTGGAGCAGGCAGTGGTGCTGCAGGATTGGGCTAAACCAACCCCTCGCAGTAACCCTGCCCGCATTGTGAAACTGCTCGGCCGTTCCGGTGACGGCGCGGGATTGGAGACGGGCAAGACGTACTTCCGCATGTACGGTCCCCCCTTGCCTGATGCCTTGGTGGCAAAGGAATCATCCGTGCTCGGCCGCGCAGGCTGGAACACTACCAAGATCATCGAAGTCGGCGAGGACGGTGACTTCGAGTCAGTCACCATGGCCGAGGGGTTACGCAATGATTCGACAGAGTTCCCACAGACTCCCATGGCGCTGACGCCAGACAGCCCGATTCCGACGAAGGGCCAGAGGGCGGCGTTGGCCGTGTTGGCCGGCAGGCTCAGGGATTCGCTGCCGGAATGGCCCCAGGATCCAGCATTGGACCTGGTGCGAAGGAAGCCGCCAAAACTGCGCAGTCTGGAATCCCTGCCCGCCGTGGGATCCGGTCCTGATGGCTACATCGACGCCATCACTGCGGCAGTAAAGGACCTGGACCATTCCTATCTGGCCGTCCAGGGCCCTCCAGGCAGCGGCAAGACCTACGTGGGGGCCCACGTCCTGGCCAGGCTCGTGGCAGATGGCTGGAAAGTCGGCGTTGTGGCCCAATCCCATGCCGTGGTGGAGCATATGCTCTGCGCTGCCGTGGAGAAAGCAGGCGTGGATCCAGAACGCGTGGCCAAGGAAGTGAAGCACGGCGATCCGGTGCCGTGGAGTGCGTGCGCCAAGGCCGACGTCAGCGACATCCTGTCCAAGCCGGGTGGAGCTCTCATCGGCGGTACTGCGTGGGCGATGGTAGGCAAGGAAGTTCCGGCTGGCTCGCTGGACCTGCTGGTTATTGACGAGGCAGGCCAGTTCTCCCTGGCCAACACCATGGCCGTGAGCCGCGCAGCAAAACGCCTCCTGTTACTGGGGGATCCCCAGCAACTACCGCAAGTCACCCAGGGCAAACACCCTGAACCCGTGGACGAATCTGCGCTGGGGTGGTTGTCGGATGGTTACAACACGTTGCCCCCCGAACTCGGTTATTTCCTCGCGTTGTCCTGGCGGATGCATCCCGCCCTATGTGACGCAGTCTCCGAGCTCTCCTATGACAACCGACTCGAAGCAGCGCCGGCCGCATCACTTCGCCACTTGGAAGGTGCAAGCCCTGGCATTTCCTGTGTGTATGTCCCGCATACGGGCAACTCGACGTCATCGCCGGAGGAAGCCGCAGAGGTTGTCCGTCAGGTCCAGGCACACGTGGGCCTGCCGTGGACTGACCCCTCTGATGCCCCGGCGAGCCGGCCTCTCGAGGAAACCGACATCTTGGTGGTCGCGGCTTACAACGCCCAAGTACAACTGATCAAGCACGAGCTCCGCGCAGCAGGGTTGGCAAAAGTGCGGGTAGGAACAGTGGACAAGTTCCAAGGCCAGGAAGCGCCGGTGGTCATCGTCTCCATGGCAGCCTCAGCCGCAGGGGAAGTACCGCGCGGCATGGAGTTCCTGCTCTTGCGTAACCGAATCAACGTGGCGGTGTCGCGCGGGCAGTGGCGTGCCGTCGTCGTGCGTTCGCCTGAACTGACCAACTACCTCCCGACGCATCCGGAGGGCCTGGAAAACCTTGGCGGTTTTGTGGCCCTATGCCAGCGCTCGGTCACCTAAGCGCACACCCGGCCCAAGTAACTGGCAATAGTGGTTGTTCCCAGCTCTGGGAACAACCACAAATGCCAGTCAGTTGGGGAGGGCGAGGGCTTCGTCCAACACACGGCCGAAGTTTGTGGCGTCGTGCGCGAAGCGGCCCAGGAAGAGTCCGGAGACGCCGTCCAGCTGGGGCAGCAGACCCGGTTTGGCCGAGCCGCCGTAGATGATAGCCAGCTCAGCCAATCCATGGGCACCGAGCAATCCCCGCAGTGCAGCTACAACCTGGGAAACATAAGCAGCCGACGCCGGCTCCGCAGCACCGATGGCCCACACGGGTTCGTAGGCGATCACCAAGCGGGGAGCGATGGACCAGTCTCCGGTCACGGCCGCCTTGACCTGACCAAAGACGGTAGCGGCGGCATCTTCAGGTTCAGCAAGCACGGCCTCCCCGACGCACAGCAATGGCGTCAGGCCGGCGTCGACGGCGGCACAAACCTTCAGGGCTACCATCGCATCGTCTTCGGCAAAGTACCGGCGCCGTTCGGCATGGCCGATCTCCACCAGGCCGACGCCAAGTTCGGCCAGCATCGACGGTGAGACTTCGCCAGTCCACGGCCCATCCGACCAGCCACAGTTCTGGGCCCCGAGGACCAACGGCGAACCCTGAATCATCACGGACGCTGTTGGCAGCACCGGGAATGACGGGATCACAAACGGGACCACCCGCCCTGCCCCAAGGGCCGGACGGGCGTCCACTTCTGCCAGCAACTGCTCCAGCCACGCCAGACTCTGCGCATAGCCCATGTACATCTTGGTACTGACCCCAACAAACAAGGGGCCTGTCAGGGCAGCACTACTCACGGCTACTTGTCCAGCAACTCGTCGGCCTTGTTGGTGAAGGCCCGGGTGCCGAACATCATCAGCGCGGCCAGGAACGGCAGGACACCCAGAGCGTAGACACCCATAGTGCCCGTGTCCGAAGCTGTGACCTGGTTGACCGTGGTGCGAAGGATCGGTGCGACGAAACCGCCGAGGTTGCCCAGGGAGTTGATCAGCCCGATACCCGCAGCCGCAGCAGTTCCGGTGAGGAACGCCGTCGGATACGACCAGCAGATGGGACCCGTGGACAGGAAGCTGCACACCGCGAGGCTGATGAAGATGATGCCCAACGCCGGAAGATGGTTGGCGCCGGCCCAGGCGGAACCGAAGATGCAGAGACCCGTGGAGATGAACAACGCTGTGCCCCAGCGGCGACGACGCGCCACCGTGTTTGCAGCCTTGCCCACGAAGTAGCAGGCAAAGATCCCGAAGAACCATGGGATAGCGGCCAGGAGTCCGACGGCGAGCCCCACCTTTTGGCCGGTGAGCTGGGAGACCTGCTGCGGCAAGTAGAACGTGACGCCGTAGACCGCGATCTGCAGGCAGAAGTAGATGACGGTGAAGTACCAGACACGGCCGTTGCGCATGGCAGCCAGGACGCCGCGCGGACCTGATTCTTCCTTGACGGTGTCTTCCAGTGCCATGACATCTGTCAGGGCAAGCTTCTCTTCTTTGCTCAGGAACTTGGCATCCTGTGGGCTGTTGATGAGGAAGAAGAAGGACGCGATGCCGGCCACAATGGCCAGCGAACCTTCAACGAAGAACATGACCTGCCATCCGGCGACCCCGGGAACCTGGTCGCCGATGTTGATGAGCCACCCGGACAGCGGAGCCCCAAGCATCTGGGAGAGAGGCTGAGCCAGGTAGAAGATGGCGAACATCTTCACGCGGACTTTGTTGGGGAACCAGGCGGCGAGGAACATGATGACGCCTGGGAAGAGTCCTGCCTCGGTGACACCCAGCAGGAAGCGGAGGATGATGAACGACGTCTCGCCTTGCACGAAGGCGAAGCACGCGGACACTATGCCCCAGGTGATGGCGATGCGGGCAAGCCAGACTTTAGCGCCGAACTTGGTGAGCAGCAGGTTGCTGGGGATCTCGAACAATGCGTAGCCGATGAAGAAGATACCGGCACCCAGGGCATAAGCACCTGCTGTGATGCCTTTGTCCACCCCAAGGGCAGCTTCGGCGAAGCCCACATTGGTGCGGTCAAGGAATGCCACCACATACAGGATGACGAGCATCGGCATCAGACGCCGGGAAGCCTTGGATATGGCCGACTTCAGAATCGGTGAATCCAGCAACTCCTTGGTGGAAGTTGAGGCAACGGACATTGAAACTCCTCTTTGAGCAATCAGTTGGGGTTGAGATGGCTAACGCAGCGCGCCATCAGCGCGGGAAGAAAATGAGCACCATGCCCACTGCGCAGGCAAGGATGCCCACGGCAAGGTAGATCTTGCGTTCTCTGGTCCAGGTCTTCATATCGCCAGGGTCTTCATATCGGGGAAGCCCTAGTGCATGTAAAGACCGCCATCCACATTCAGCGTCTGGCCGGAGATATATCCGGAGTCCTCGCTGATGAGGAAGGCGATGGCGGCGGCGATGTCCCTGGTGGAGCCCACACGGTTCACCACGAGGTCCTTGGTCAGTTCGTCCTTGCGTTCCTCGCTCAGCGTGCCGCCCATGATGTCGGTATCGATGGGGCCGGGTGAGATCGCGTTGACGGTGATGTCGTATTCGCCCAGTTCCCGGGCTGTGGCACGGGTCAGGCCGATAACACCGGCTTTGGCAACAGAGTAGGGCGTCTTGGAGAACGTTCCGCCACCGCGCTGGGCAGAGACCGAAGAGATGTTCACGATGCGGCCGATCCGGTTCTTCACCATGGATTCGGCCACCCGGCGGGTGGCGTAGTGGACACCGTTGAGGTTGATGCTCAGCACGCGGTCCCACTCAGCAGGTTCGAGTTCCAGGTAGCCGATGGGTGAGCTGACGCCTGCAACGTTGGCCAAGGCGACGATCTGCGGCAGCTCGGCTTCCAGTTCATCGATCGCAGCCCAGACTTCGGTTTCGCTGGCGACGTTCGCGCCGACTCCGTGGGCCTGGACCCCATATTCTGCAGCAACTTCCTTAGCTGCAGCCTTGCAGGCCGCGTCGTCAAGATCGATGATGCCGATGTTCCAGCCTTGGGCGGCCAGGTAGTTCACAGTGGCGCGGCCGATGCCACGCTCGGAAACAGCGCCGGTGACGATGGCGGTGCGTTCAGCGGGGAAAGTGCTCATGAAGGATCTCCTAAAAAAGAACTAGTTGATGGGTGCCGGGCCAAGCTCTTCAATGAGCTTTTGCATGGCGACGTAGGCCTTGTTCCGGTACGCGATGAGTTCCGGGGTGCGCTCGGCGGAGACGTTGAGGAACCCTGCGCCGGTCTTGGTGCCGAGCTTGCCTGCCTCCACGAGGTCCGACAAGATCTTCGGCGTCGCAAACCGCTCCGGGAAGCCCGTCTGCAGGGACTTGTAGCAGAAGTTGTAGACATCCAAACCGGCCATGTCCGCGATCGCGAACGGACCAAAGAATGGCAGGCGGAAGCCGAACGTCGTACGCACCAGGGTGTCGACGTCGTCCGCTGTTGCGATGCCCTGCTCCACCAGTTGCGCAGCTTCGTGGAACAGCGCGTACTGCAGGCGGTTGAGCACAAAACCTGTCACGTCCTTCACGACGGCGGTCTGCTTACCCGCCGCGTGAACCAGCTCGCGCGAAGCGGCTACCGAGGCGGCGGCAGTGCCGGCGTGCGGAATGACCTCGACGCCCGGAATGAACGGTGACGGGTTGGAGAAGTGAATGCCCAGGAATCGCTCCGGGTTGGTCACGGCTTCTGCCAGGGCGGCAATGGAAATCGTGGAAGTATTGGAGCCAATCAGGGCATCCGGGCGGGCCGCGGCGCTGATCCGGGCCAGGGTCTGGTGCTTGATCTCCAGGACCTCGGGAACGCATTCCTCGATGAAGTCGGCATCAGCAACGGCTTCCTCGATGTCCTTCGCAGCCCACAGGTTCTGCTTGAGGATTTCAGTGGATCCCGCCGGGAACAGACCATCGGCGATGAACTGATCGGATTCGACCAGCAGGCGGTCGAAGTTCTTCTGCGCGATCTCGGCAGACACATCCGCCAAAGCCACGCGCGCCCCACCGAGCGCCAGGACCTGGGCAATGCCGCCGCCCATGTAACCGGAGCCCACGACGGCGATCTTCCGGGCTGCGTTTTTCGCGGTGCCTTCGGTTGCTTCAGAAACGGTCATGATCAAACTGCCTTCGTGTAGTCGGGCTCATAGGAGCAAATGGCGTCCACCTTGGCGGCGGAGGATGAATTTTGGTCAAAGCGGTGGCCGAGCCACTCCCCTACGAGCTTCTTGGCCAGTTCCAAGCCAATCACCCGCTGCCCGAGCGTGAGGACCTGCGCGTTGTTGCTCAGTACGGATCGTTCCACCGAGTAGCTGTCGTGGGCCGTAACCGCACGGATTCCGGGGACCTTGTTGGCCGCAATGGCCACGCCCAGCCCGGTGCCGCAGATCAGGAGGGCTCGATCGAACTCACCATCAGCTACCTTGCGGGCGGCATCGACGGCGACGTGGGGATACGCCGTGGAATCGTTGGCACCCACTCCGACGTCGGTCACAGATGCAACGCGCGGGTCGGATTCCAACAGCGCCAGGAGTGCTTGCTTGTATTCCACACCAGCTTCGTCATTGCCGACGACGATGCGCCAGCCTTGTGTATCGCTCATTCTCAGGCTCCGTTTCCGGCCGGAGCCGCTGAAGCAGCGCTGGCCAGTAGTGAATCGATGTGTTGGGAGATCCTCGTGGCGATCAGGCCAAAGGAGACTGCGCCCGGATCCGGATGGCCGAGGCTTTTCTCGGCAAGTGGGCGCGCCCGGCCCTTGAGCGGCCGCAGTTCAGCGGTCCTCGCGGCAGCCAATTCAGCAGCCGCAGCAGCTGCTGCCAGTGCCCGATCCACGGGAGCACCGCCGTCGAGCTCGGTCAGGAACGCATCCCGGAACGGCAGGAGGGCGTCCACCATGGTCTTGTCTCCGGGCTCGGCCTTGCCGAGTTCGGTGATGGCCAGGACGAAGGCATTCACGGCGTCGCCGGCATCCGAGGAACTGTACGTTTCACGGTTCCCGAGCGACTGCCCGGCCGCAATGACCGCCGAGCCCCACAATGCGCCCGAAGTTCCGCCGGCACGTTCGCTCCATGCTTCGCCGGCCGCGAGGAGGATTCGCGCTACCGAGGAGCCTGATGCGGCTTCGCCTGCGGCAGCCGCAGCGTCGACGCCGCGGCGCATTCCGATTCCGTGATCACCATCGCCGGCGATAGCGTCCAGCTTGCCGAGCTCGTCTTCGTGTTCGACGACGACGTCACGCACCTGGGCGAGGATGGCCACAGCCTGCCGCCCGAGTTCCGTGGCTGCCGGGGTGGGCCGTTCGACGTCGGCGGTTTCGGCGTCGACGATCAGTGCCTCGGCACGTGCTGCACGGGGCGCCATGCTGCCCTTGCGGAAAGCTGGGGTATCGGCGGGCGCCGCCCAATATTGTTCGAGTTCATCGTCCAGCCAGAGCAGCGTCAGGGACAGTCCGGACATGTCCAAACTGGTCACCAGCTCGCCGCATTCCGGTTCAACAACGGTAAGGCCAGCGGCGGTGAGCAGCTTCTCGACCTTGCCGAACAACAGGAAGAGTTCGTCATACTTGACCGTGCCCAGGCCGTTCACGATCGCCACCACGCGGTCCCCGGCGTCCTCCGGCTTGTCCGCGAGCAGCTTGGAAACCAGAAGCTCCGCAAGCTCGGACGCGGTGGGCATCGGGTGCTCGGAGATCCCAGGCTCACCGTGGATTCCGAGGCCCAGGGACATCTGCCCGGCAGGAACGTGGAACAACGGATCCTTGGCACCCGGAAGAGTGCAGCCGTCGAAGGCCACGCCCAGCGAGCGGGTCCGGTAGTTGGTTTTGATGGCCAAACGCTCGACGTCGTCGAGGTTCAGTCCCGCTTCGGCGGCGGCGCCGGCAATCTTGAAGACCGTCAGGTCGCCTGCAATGCCGCGGCGCTTCTCGAGTTGATCGATCGGCGCGCTCGCGATGTCGTCCGTGACGGTGACAGTGCGCGTTTCGATGCCCTCGGAGTTAAGGCGGAGTTGTGCCTGGCCGAAGTGCAGGACGTCGCCAGCGTAGTTGCCATAGCTGAGCAGAACCCCACCGCCGGCATTGGCCGCTTTGGCCACGCGGTACACCTGGCCAGCGGCCGGGGAGGCGAACATGTTGCCGCAGGCCGAGCCCGTTGCGAGTCCGGGGCCGACCAATCCGGCGAAGGCCGGGTAATGCCCGGAACCGCCGCCGACCACCAACGCCACTTGCCCTGCAGGTACTTCGGTGGAGCGGACCACGCCGCCATCTACCCTTGCAACATAGCCGCGGTTGGCGGAAACGAAACCGTCCAGGGCTTCATCGGCAAAGTCTGCCGGGTTGTCGAAAATCTGTGTCATTCCTTAGACTCCTGCGAGCTGGTTTACCGGTGTCTGGCGTCCTTGTGCTACGTGGCTCGTGCCGAGTGTGTAACCCTCGGTCTTGGGCAGGATGTGGCGGCGCAGGTATTCCTGGTTGCTGGCCGTGACGCTGAGTCCGTCGCCACCGTAGTGCTCGGTGCAGAGGATGCCCTGGAAGCCGACCGAGAGTGCGAACTTGAATGCCTCGCGGTAGTTGATCAGGCCGCTTTCCATGGGTGCGGGCATGGTGATGTAGCTGTCGCGGGCCACATCTTCGTCGCGGATGTAATTCTTCATGTGCCAGTAGTTGGAGTACGGCAGGGTCTTGGCCACCATCCCGCGCCAGTCCTCGATGGGACGGTGCAGGCGGATGAGGTTGCCGAGGTCCGGGTTGAGGCCGACGTTGTCCAATCCGATGTCCTGGACCAGCTGCACGGATGAATCGGCGGTGCCGAGGTAGGTGTCCTCGTACATTTCCAGGGAGATGAGGATGCCGGCCTCTGCTGCATGCTTGCCGAGTTCACGAAGGCGGGAGACGGCGTTGCCCCACACTTCCTTGTCCCCTACCGGGTCCTTGTAGCCCTCCACGGTCCAGAACCACAACTGCTTCTGCTGCTCCGGGGTGAGGGCCTGGTGAAGACCAAAAGATACGACCTCGCAACCAAGCTCTGCACCGGCGTCGATGGTGCGGTGGCTGTAGGCGAGGTTGTCGGCCCAGTCCGTCTGGTGGATGACGCTGCGGCGGATTGCGGAAATGACCGGCACTCCGATGCCCACTTCGTCTGCCGTCTGCTTGAACTCTGCCAGGCGCTCGTTGCTGAGATCGCCCGGTCGGACCCAGCTGTCCGTGAGGTCGGCGTTGGCAAAGCCAGCCTCCTTCACTTCCTGCAGGACGGCAGCCCAAACGGAAGCATCGGCGTCGTTTACGTGTTGTCCTGCAGCGTCTGCCCCGGGGAACTGCAGGAGGGCCGCGGTGATGGGCCAATTCTCGGCGGTATACGCCATGATGATCACTCCTTCGTGGAATCCTGTTTCCTATAGGATTTATGATCCAAGCAAAGCTGTCAACCCTTTTCGCGAAACTTCCTAGATCCTATATGTCTTACATATTTCTGTGAAGGGGCTCACTCAGCGCATGAAAAAGGCCCGCCGCACCAGCGACGAGCCCTTATTAAGCAGCAAGTATTCAGTCCTCCGGCGCGTCAGCAATGGCCCGACCCCGCACCTTTTCCACGTGATTGACCATTGCGTCGGCCGCTTTCCCGGGGTCCCCGCTCGTCATCGCGTCGAGGACGGCTTGGTGCTCAGCGATAGCCTGCTCCGCGTCAGTGATGCCCACTCCCCCAAACAACCTGAAGCGCTGGATCTGCCCGCCCAAAGTGTTGTAAGCGGCGAGCAGGAACTGATTCCTGGCTTGCGCCGCGATCAACTGGTGGAAACGCTCGTCAGCCTCAAGGTAGCTTCGGTACTCAGCAAACGTGCCGCCCCGGGGTGCCGTCTTGAGATCCTCGACCGCTTGCTTCAGGGCGTCCAGGCCTTCCGACGTCATGCGCTCGCACGCCAGTCGGGCATTCACGGGCTCGATGGACAAACGTGCTTCCATGAGCTCAGCGAAATCCTCGCGTGTGAACACGGGAGCTACCCGATACCCCTTCAACGCCACGCGCCGCACCATGCCCGTATGCTCCAGCCGCGCCAACGCTTCACGCACCGGGGTGGGAGAAACGTCCAGTTCCCGCGCCATTCCGTCGATGCTGACGGCGGCCCCGGGTTCGAGCCGACCATCCATGAGCCACTCGAGGAGGGCTTCATAAACGTGATCGGCCAAGACCTGGCGGCTGACGGGAAAGCCGGGGCGGGCAAGAGCCGGCGAAGGTTCAGACATGCCACAAATCCTATAGGAAGCAGGACGTGACATACCCAAGTAAGTCGTAGTTGAGCGCGTTCTGAGCACTCAAAACGCGCTCAACTGCGACTTACTTGGGTGGCCACGGGTTAAACCACGACGTCGGCACTACGCTGAGTGCCGACGTCGTGATTTAGCCTGGGGTGCTGCGCTTTAGTTCACGTAGAACGGGTAGTCCGTGTAACCCTCGGCGCCCTCGCCGTAGAAGGTGGAGGCATCGGGCTCGTTGAGCGGGAGGCTTTCACGCCAGCGGCGCGCGAGGTCCGGGTTGGCAATGGCTGGGCGGCCCACCACAACGGCATCCGCGAGGCCATCGGCGACGATTGCCAGGGCTTCGTCGCGAGTAGTGATTTCACTGAAGCCGGTGTTCACCAGGAACGTGCCATTGAAACGCTGGCGAAGATCCTGGACCAAGGTGCCCTGCGCGTTGTGGTGCAGGATGCTGAGGTACGCCAGGTTCAGGGGCGCAATGGTGTCCACCAGGACTTCGTAAGTGGCGCGGACGTCCGCGGCATCCGTCTCGGCGATGCCCTGGACATTGTGTTCCGGGGAGATCCGGATGCCCACGCGGTTGGCGCCCAGTGCTTCAACCACGGCATTGACGGTCTCGATCACAAAGCGGGCGCGGTTCTCCGGGGAGCCACCGTAGCTGTCGGTCCGGACGTTCGAGTTGGGTGCAAGGAATTCATGCAGCAGGTATCCGTTGGCGGAGTGGAGTTCCACGCCGTCGAATCCTGCCTCAATGGCGTTCTTTGAGGCCGTGACAATATCCTGGATGACTCCCGGGAGCTCGTCCGTGCGGAGTTCCCGCGGCACCGGGTACGGCTGCTTGCCGTTGGGAGTGCGGACATCGCCGTCGATGGCAAGGGCACTCGGGCCCACGATTTCGTGGCCGCCCGTGATGTCCGCATGGGACACGCGGCCGCCGTGCATGATCTGGGCAAAAATACGTCCGCCTTCAGAGTGAACGGCATCGGTGACCGTCTTCCAGCCTGCAATCTGCGCGTCCGTGACCAAGCCAGGCTGGCCCGGGTACGACTGACCGGCCGGCGTCGGGTATGTTCCCTCGCTGACAATCAGCCCAAGGGAGGCGCGTTGCCGGTAGTGCTCAGCGATCAGTGAACCCGGAATTCCATCAGCGCCAGCCCGCAGCCGGGTCAGCGGCGCCATCACCAGTCGGTTGGGAAGTTCCAGCTCACCAAGGGCCAAGGGGGAAAACAGCATGCGCAGTTCCTTTCAGAATGAATCGGGGTTCACTCTGGGCAACTGTGCAGCGTATGCAACTATTCCGGATGAGTGGCAGATCACATGGCTTAGCCCTGGCCCCGCAGCCTCATCGAATCATCGAAGCACTCGCAAAGGGCCAGCACGGCAACGAGGTGCGCTTCTTCGGCATGGGGCGGATCGGTGTCGATGCAAATGGCTTCGTTGACAGCCTGGGCAAGGTCCTTGGACTCCCTGCCTGTCAACGCCCACACCCGTGCCCCGGCAGCTTTGGCAGCGGCAGCGGCCTCGCGGAGATCGTCCGTGATTCCCTTCGCAGCGAGCAGCACCACGATGTCGCCCTGCCGAACCGAGCCTCGGATCTGGTCACTGAGGCTTCCGCGGGCCCCGTCGTTGGCGCTATTGCTGACAGATAAGGCCTTGAAGGCAGAGCCATCGCCGGGCGAACCATTTTTGGCATCGTGAGCCGCGAGTTCGGAGGTGAATCTCTGGGCTTCGTGCGCAGAACCATCGCTGCCGGCAGCAAACACGCTACCGCCACGGAGGCGTACTCGGGCCAGTTCTTCTCCCCATTCAGCGAGCCGCGACGATTCACGGCGCAGGGCCGCTACAGCTGGGCCGATCTCGCCCAAATGGCCAAGAACGACGTCAACTGCATGCCTGTTCTGCCTTGAATCCATCGGGCGCACCACCTGTCCCGGTCGCCTTACCACGATGCTCACTTCCTGCCTCCGATTCACCGTAGGAACTTACACGTTCCTATCTCCGTCCCGCCTGGAACCGTCCCGCACAGAATCGTCCCGGGTAGAGCCCTCCCGCGTAGAACGCTCTCGTAAAGGCTCTTCCCTGACGGCGCTTTCCCGTGCCGAGCGATCCCGCGTAAGCCGTTCGTCGTTTGTATCCATGTCACGTGTATCCATGTCACGGTCACGTCCACGATCCGTATCGTTCTCCCGGTCGCGGCCAGTCCTGACATCGGGATCCACTTTGTCGGCGTGGCGCAGGTGCTCCTCAACGCGCCCGCTGGCTTCTTGGGCCTTCTCCGCGTGCCGGTCTGCTTCGCGCCGGAGCCGGTTGGCCTCGACTTCTGCCTGAACGGCCGCTGCCTCGGCTTGGGCCGACTGGGCCTTCGCCTGATGTGCGCCGACGGCTTCCTGGTCTGCCTTCTCGCGCAATTCCCCTGCGCGACGGCGATTGACTTCGGCCTTCTTCTTGCGCCCAACTACCACCGCAATGATCACAGCTGCGACTACGACGACGGCCAACACGATGATCAATACCAGTTGCCCCGTATCCATGTGGATTGCCTCCCTCGTGAACGGCTTTGTTTGGGCGCCGTCCCTAGCCCACGCTGTGCTTAGTACCCAAAGTTGTACCCATCCCGTGTTCGTTCCAAACGCTTTCTGATCACGTGGACAGTTATCTCCTACCAGCTTAACACCAATTATCAGGTTACTTACTAAATCGAAGGCGCAGGTGACCGACGCAGTCACCGGAGGGCCGCCGTCGTCCGCTGTTTGATTGCCTAGAAGCGCGTTTAGCTACCCGTCGACTCTGGATGCTCCCTGGCGCGCTTCTCCTCCGGCGTCTCGCCGCTTTCATCAGGAATGAAGGTTGGGTCCACTTCGGTAGTGAAGTCACCCGTCCCGGGGCTGCTGTCCTCATGCTCGACGCCGGCAGGTACCGCGGGTTTTGAAGCTTCTGAAGGCGCTGGGGTTTCGGAAAGCGTTTGGTCCGGTTCGCTCGATTCTTCGCTCATAGCCTCAATGTAGGCCCGGCATCAGGAGCTGTCGAGGCTACCGAAGACCTTGTGCGCCGCTGCCAACTCTGCTTCGCTGGGATGGTCTCCTGCAGCGCGGGACACCTCCAGCCCCCAAAGCAGGGAGAGCGATTGTGAAAGCAGTGACGTGGCAGGGCAGGCGTTCATTGAGCGTTATTGATGTCCCCGATCCCATCATCCAGGAACCAACGGACGTCATTGTCCGAATAACATCTTCAGCCATTTGCGGCTCGGACCTGCACCTTTACGAAGTCCTGGGCCCCTACATGCACAAGGGCGACGTCATCGGCCATGAGCCCATGGGAATCGTGGAAGAAGTGGGCTCGGAGGTCCACCGGCTCCAAAAGGGCGACCGCGTTGTGGTGCCCTTCAACATCTCCTGCGGCCGGTGCTACATGTGCAACCAAGGCCTTCAGTCGCAGTGCGAAACCACGCAAGTCAAAGCCAAGGGCACAGGGGCTGCACTCTTTGGATACTCCGAACTCTATGGCTCCGTCCCAGGCGGCCAGGCACAGTACCTGCGCGTGCCTTTCGGAGACTACGGGCCCATCAAAGTAGATTCAGACCTCCCCGACGAGCGCTACCTGTTCCTCTCGGACATCCTGCCCACTGCATGGCAGGCCGTCGAATACGCCAACGTCCCCGAAGGCGGCACCTTGGCAGTGCTCGGACTCGGTCCTGTGGGCCAGTTCGCCTCCAGAATTGGCGTCCACAAAGGTTTTCGCGTCATTGGTGTGGATCCCGTTCCTGAGCGCCGGGCAATGGCGGAAGCACACGGAGTGGAGACCATGGACTACAGCCCGGACGTAGCCGCCACAATCCGCGAGGAGACCCTCGGCCGTGGCCCGGACGCTGTGGTGGATGCAGTGGGTATGGAAGCCCATGGTTCACCGGTGGCCTCATTCCTGCATCGGGCCGTTTCCCTGCTCCCCGACAAGCCTGCGCAGGTGGCCATGGAGACCATGAGCGTGGACCGCCTTGCTGCCCTCCACACTGCAGTGGATCTGGTGCGGCGCGGCGGGACTATTTCACTCAGTGGCGTATACGGCGGCCAGGCCGACCCCATGCCACTGATGACCATGTTCGACAAACAAGTTCAACTCCGCATGGGGCAATGCAACGTCCGCAGGTGGACTGACCAGCTGCTCCCCTTAGTAGAGGACGACGCCGATCCGCTGGGAGTCATGCATCTGGTCACCCACACAGGTGGTCTGGACGACGCACCTGACTTGTACGAGAAATTCCAGAAGAAGCAGGACGGCTGTATCAAGGTGGTGCTCAAGCCCTGACTTCTTGGAAGATCCTCTTGACCGGAGGGAACCGGTGGCTGGCGGCTTAGGCGAGGTGCTTTCCGCCGGTCACTCCAATGACTGATCCGGAAATGTAGCTGGACTCGTCTGTTGCCAGCAGGACATACGTGGCGGCAAGTTCAGCAGGCTGACCGGCCCGGCCGAGAGGTGTGTCCTGACCGAACTTTACGATCTTCTCCTCCGGCTGTGTTGGTGGCTGCAAGGGCGTCCACACCGGCCCGGGAGCTACGGCATTGACCCGGATTCCCTTGGGGCCCAGGGATTCTGCCAACGAGAACGTCATGCTGTTGATGGCGGCCTTGGTGGCGGCGTAATCGATCAGCGAGGGACTCGGATGGTAACCCTGGATCGATGAGGTGTTGATGATCGAGGCCCCTGGCTGCAAGTGAGGCAGGGCCGCTTTGGTAAGCCAGAAGAGTGCATAGACATTGCTCTTAAAGGTCCGGTCGAACTGTTCGCTGCTAAGGTCGTGGATCCCCTGGCTCGTAGTCATTTGGAAGCCTGCGCTATTCACCAGGACGTTCAGGCCATCGAATTCTTGGAGGGTTTGGGCGATGACTTCCTGACAGAATTCCTCGTCCCGCAGATCTCCTGGAAGCGCGAGGGCACGGCTGCCCGCGGCCTCGATCAGCTGGACCGTCAATTCGGCGTCCTGCTCCTCTTCCGGCAAATACGTGAACGCCACATCTGCACCTTCACGGGCGAAGGCAATGGCCACGGCTTTCCCGATCCCGCTGTCGCCGCCTGTAATCAAGGTCCGGAATCCCATCATGCGATGATGGCCCACATAGCTATGCTCCCCGTGGTCCGGCCGCGGGATCATTGCCTCGGTCCAGCCCGGATAGTCCTGGGTTTGCGGCTCGAACTCCCCCGACGGATACATAGTCCGTGGATCCGACGCATCTTCAGGATCCTCCGCGGGGTTAAGGATATGGTTTTCCAAAGCCATGGCGATGTCCTCGTCGAGGTCGGTTGTTGACTCGGCCCGCTCAGATTCCTCAGCCTGCTCGGATCCCTCGGCCTGCTCAGATTGCCCGGTCGGCCCTGTCTCTTCGTTGCGCTCATCCTGTGCCATGCCTAATTCTAAGCATCCTGACTATTCGTGCGCAGCGCCAGCCCAAGTAGGTCGCAGATGAGCGCGTTTTGACGCCTCAGAACGCGCTCATCTGCGACCTACTTGGGTGAGGGCGACTACTTCTGGGCTGGCAGCACCAGTGCGCCCGACTTGTCCGTAGACAAGGCGAGGGAAGAGATGAAGCGGGGTTCGCCGTCGGGACCGTCCTGGCCTGAGCGGAGCATGTCCGGGCGTTCGAACTCAAGGCCGGTGACGTGGCAGAGGAGCTTCTCGTCGCTGGGGTTTCCATCGGCGTCGAACATGGGCAGATCAATTCCGTCGTCGGTGCGGCGGAGGTAGTAGCGGCCACGGGTCGCCAAAGCCAGGACCGGCGGAAGTACCAAAGCCAGGCCGACGGCGAAGATCGGCGAATACGGTTGGACTCCAACCCCGAAAGCCCCAAAGAAGACCGCGATGGAGATGCCTGCGGACACCAGCATGGACACGAAACCGACCGGGTTGACGGCGTAGAGCATGCCCCGGCGGAACTCAGGAACCTTGGGCGAGATCTTCAACAGGTACTTGTTGATCGCGATATCGGAGGCCACAGTGACCACCCAGGCCATGGCACAGTTGGCGTAAAAGCCAAGGATGGTGTTGAGGAACTCGAACATGTTCGACTCCATGAGGATCAACGCGATTACCAGGTTGACCACCACGAAGACCATACGGCCGGGGTAGGTCTTGGTGATGCGGGTGAACGAATTGGTCCAGGCAAGCGAGCCGGAATAGGCGTTGGTGACGTTGATCTTGATCTGCGAAATAACCACGAGCACAACTGCCAAGGACATAGCGAGCCAGGCCGGCATCATCTCCTGGTAGACGCCCAGGAACTGGTGGGCCGGTTCGTTGGCGTGGACGGAGGCGGCGGGATCGAGCCTGGCGATCAAGTAGATCGCAATGAACATGCCCACAATCTGCTTGATGGCACCGAAAATAACCCAGCCCGGTCCGGCAAGAATTACGGCACGCCACCAAGCACCCTTGTTCTCTGCCGTCTTGGGTGGCATGAAGCGCAAATAATCGATCTGCTCTGCGATCTGGGCCATCAGGGAAAGGCAAACGCCGGCAGCCAGCATCACCGAGGCGAGGTTGGTGCCGCCCTCGCCCGAAGCGCCGGGATAAGCAAAGAAGGCGTCGATGCTTTCAGGGTGTGAGAGCAGCAGGTAGCCGACGGGAACCACCATGAGCAGCAACCACAACGGGGTGGTCCAGACTTGCAAAGTAGCAAGGGTCTTCATCCCGTAGATCACCAGCGGAATGATGATGATGGTGGACACGGCATACCCCAGCCATTGCGGGACGCCGAGCCCCAGTTGCAAGCCCTGGGCCATGATGGAGCCTTCGAGGGCAAAGAAGATAAAGGTGAAGGTCGCGAAAATGATGTTCGTGACCACTGAACCGTAGTAGCCAAAGCCTGACCCGCGGGTGATGAGGTCGAGGTCGATGTTGTAGCGGGCGGCGTAGTAAGCGAGCGGAAATCCCGTGGCGAAGATGATCACTGCTGCCACGATGATGCCGAAAATGGCATTCACGGTGCCGTAGGCGATGCCGATGTTGGCGCCGATTGAGAAGTCAGCCAGGTAGGCGATCCCGCCAAGGGCACTGGTCGCCACCACACCGGCGCTCCACTTCCGGTAAGAGCGCGGGGCGAACCGGAGTGTGTAATCTTCCAGGCTCTCCTTCGCTGCGCTCATCGCATCGGCGTTCCCCGCCGTCGTAGCTCTTTGGGTGTCTGTCAGAACGTCGCTCATCCGTGCTCACTTTCGAAATTCGTGGTCGGTGCTTCGCCAACGACGCTAGTCACGCAGCGGGTCAAATCAGTCACAACGATGTTTCACAGCTGTAACTTCTGCACCAGCCGTCTCGCCCAGGATCCATAAAGGCGCTCCAAAATCCCTAGCACCCCTTTGTACGGACCCCACAAAATCGCGATGCGCGCCCGCGGATACCGTCAAGTTCATGACGACCCAAACAACTCATCGAACCCCAGCAGTCGCTGCCTCCGCCATCCTGGACATCGCACGCGAGCAGGTCCTTGAACGCGGTGAAGGCCTCAACGAAGCCCAGCTTGTTGAGATCCTCCAACTTCCTGACGAAGAGATTCCGGCCGCCATGCAACTCGCCCACGAGGTCCGGCTGAAGCACTGCGGCGAGGACGTCGAGGTTGAGGGCATCATTTCCATCAAGACCGGCGGCTGCCCCGAGGACTGCCACTTCTGCAGCCAGTCCGGCCTGTTTGATTCCCCTGTCCGCGGCGTGTGGTTGGACATCCCCGAGCTGGTGAAGGCCGCCAAGGAAACAGCCGCCACCGGTGCCACCGAGTTCTGCATCGTCGCAGCAGTGCGTGGCCCCGACATCAAGCTCATGAACCAGATCAAGTTCGCGATCGACCGCATCAACGAGGAAGTTGATATCAACATCGCGTGCTCCCTGGGGATGTTGACCCAGCGCCAGGTTGACCAGCTGGCCGAGTGGGGCGTCCACCGCTACAACCACAACCTCGAAACCGCCCGGAGCTACTTCCCCGAAGTCGTCACCACGCACAGCTACGAGGAACGGCTAGACACCTGCAATATGGTCAAAGCCGCCGGCATGGAATTGTGCTGCGGCGCCCTGATCGGAATGGGCGAAACCTTGGAGCAGCGGGCCGAACTCGCCGCCCAGCTGGCCGCCTTGGAACCGCATGAAGTTCCGCTGAACTTCCTCAATCCGCGTCCGGGAACGCCGCTGGAAAACCAGGGCATCATGGACGGCAAGGACGCCCTCCGCGCCATCGCCGCCTTCCGGCTCGCCATGCCACGGACGGTGCTCCGCTACGCTGGCGGCCGCGAACTGACCCTCGGCGACCTCGGCACCCGCGAAGGCCTGCTCGGCGGCATCAACGCCGTGATCGTCGGCAACTACCTCACCACTCTGGGCCGCCCCGCCACCGCCGACCTCAACCTCCTGGTGGAGCTCAACATGCCCATCAAGGAACTCCAGAAGTCGCTATGACCGCGGTGGACGCCACGACGGCGGAGTACTGCGGGCACTGCGGCGGCTCGGTTGCCGGTGGCACCAACGGCGAGCGCCCGACGTCGGACCCACACCCGATGTCGGACCCCCACCAGGGCTGCCAAGAACGGCTGGCGATGGAGCCGCCCCGGTATTGCGTGCAGTGTCGCCGCCGGATGAAGGTCCAGGTGACGCCGCTGGGGTGGTCGGCCGAGTGCTCGCGTCATGGAAGGCTGTCCCGATGAGTTCGCTGATCGAGCGGGACAGGGCGAGCCTGTGGCATCCTTACGCTCCGGCGTCCGGGACGCTGCCGCTCTGGGAAGTTGAGGCAGCCGACGGCGTGGCGCTGCGGCTTCGGGACGAGGACGGCCGCACGCATGAGGTGCTGGATGCGATGTCGTCGTGGTGGTCGATGATCCATGGGTACCGCCATCCCGTGCTGGATGCAGCGGTTCAGCGTCAGTTGGGCTCCTTCAGCCATGTGATGTTCGGCGGATTGACGCATCAGCCTGCCGTGGATCTGGCCGAGAACCTGTTGGCTTTGGCACCGGGCGAGCCTGGCCGCCAGCTGGAGCGCGTGTTCCTGGCTGATTCCGGTTCTATTTCGGTGGAGGTGGCGCTGAAGCTGGCTGTGCAGTTCCAGACGGCTTCCGGGCGTCCACGACGGCAGCGCTTCCTGACGGTCCGCGGCGGCTATCACGGCGACACGTTCGCGGCGATGGGCGTCTGTGATCCCGTTGACGGTATGCACTCCGCGTTCCCTGGTTTGCTGGCGGGCAACGTGTTCGCGCCGCGTCCCCCATCCGCGGCGACGGCCACACCAACAGCTATCAGTGAGTGGCGATCGTCTGTTGAGGCGCTGGCGAGTGAGCATTCCAATGAGCTCGCGGCCATCATCGTGGAACCCGTCCTTCAGGGTGCCGGCGGGATGTTCATCTACCCGGCGGAGTGTGTGCGGATCCTCCGTGAAGTGGCTGATGCGCACGGGTTGCTGCTCATCCTGGACGAAATCGCCACGGGCTTTGGGCGAACCGGCGAGTTGTTCGCGGCGAACCATGCCGGCGTCGTTCCGGACATCCTGTGTGTCGGCAAGGCCCTCACGGGCGGGTACATGACGCTGGCTGCAACGTTGTGCACAGGCGAGCTGGCCCGGGTGGTCTCCAGCGGTGGTGCGGGTGCGCTGCTCCACGGCCCGACGTTCATGGGCAACCCGCTCGCCTGTGCCGTGGCCAATGCGAGCCTCGGACTGCTGCGGGACGGGGATTGGCGCGCTGACGTTGACCGCGTAGGCGCAGGGCTTGCGGACGGGCTGGCCCCGGCGTTGGGGCTCGACGGCGTGATGGACGTCCGCACTATCGGCGCCGTGGGCGTCATTGAGTTGGCGGACGCGGTGGACGTCGCCGCCGTGACCCGGGCTGCGATCGAGCACGGAGTGTGGGTCCGCCCCTTCCGCAACCTCGTCTATACGATGCCGCCGTACATCAGCTCAACCTCCCAGATCAGGACCATCACCGCGGGCATGGTTGCGGCAGTCTCCTTCGCTGCAGACAGGGTGGGGGCCAGAGGATGAGTGTCTCCATGACCGCCTGGCTGGAACAACAGGCGGACGTCCGCGAGCGCCGTGGGCTGGTGCGGAAGCCGATGGTGCGCGGACCGCAGGGCGCCGCGGGCAAAGAGGGTGGACAGCGCAAGGAGAGCGGACAGCCCCGGATGATCGACCTCGCCAGCAACGACTACCTGGGCCTGTCCACGGATCCGCGACTGGCGGAGGCTGCCACGGAGGCGATCAGGCGCTGGGGCACTGGCGCTGCATCATCCCGTCTGGTCACCGGCACCACGGAGCTGCATCTTGAGTTGGAGCACCACCTTGCCCTGTTCACGGGAGCGGAGGCTGCGCTGGTGTTCTCCTCCGGCTACCTCGCCAATCTGGGTGTCACCACTGCTTTGGGTGGTCCCGGAACACTGATTGTGGCGGACGAGCACTGCCATGCCTCGTTGATCGACGGTTTTAGGCTGAGCCGCTCCGAAGTGCGGGAATTCAAGCACAATGACACTGCGGACGCGGCCCGCCTCCTGGAGAAACGTACACAGCCGCGAGTTCTCATGGTGGTGGAGTCCATCTACAGCGTCGGCGGGGACGCCGCTCCATTACAGGAGCTGTTCAACCTCGCCCAGGAACACGACGCCGCGCTGCTGATCGACGAGGCCCACAGCCTGGGAGTTGCCGGCGTTGGAGCCTTTCAAGGGCGCGGCGCGGTGGCGGGCACTGGCTTGGCGAACCATCCGGGTGTTGTCCGCACGGCCACCCTGTCCAAAGCCTTGGGCAGCCAAGGTGGGGCCGTGCTTGGTTCAAGCCTGCTGCGGGAGCACTTGGTGAACCGGTCGCGGAGCTTCATTTTCGACACCGCGTTGGCCCCGCCCGCAGCGGCAGCTGCCATGGCCGCCGTCGGAATCATCCAGCAGGAACCTTGGCGCGCCGCGGCCGTCCATCACAACGCAGCCGCTCTCGCCGCCCAACTGCAGCCCAGGCCGGGACGCTCAGCCGCCGTCGAGCGTTCTGCGGGAGCAGTTCAATCCATCCCCATGCCTTCAGCGGAAGCCGCCTTAGCTGCGAGCCACGCCGCGTATGCTGCCGGCGTCCAGGTGGGCTGTTTCCGTCCACCTTCAGTGCCGGACGGCGTCTCCCGCCTGCGACTTACGGCCCGAGCCAACCTCACCCCCACCGACCTCGACCACGCCTGCTCAGTGCTGCGCGACATCCTGGAGCGAACCTCATGAAACTTCCCCGCATCATCCTGGTGACCGGTACCGATACCGGCGTCGGGAAGACCATCACGACGGCGGCACTCGCCGCAGCGCTTAAGCAACGTGGCTGCTCGGTAGCGGTCTACAAGCCGTGCCAGAGCGGCAACGTCGACGGTGATTCAGACTGTGCGGAAGTGGTGCGGCTCGCCGGCCCGCTCACGGCTGAGGCCGGCATCGTGCTGGAACAGCCGCTGGCCCCCGTCCCCGCCGCTGCCTGTGACGAGGTGGTGCTGCCGCAGCTTGCTTCGCATGCCCAGCGAATCCGCGCCCTGGCCAACACGCATGACCACGTCCTCGTGGAAGGCGCCGGTGGGGTGCTGGTGGAGTTGGATCACGACGGCGGGACGCTGGCTGACCTCGGAACACTCCTTGGGGATTCGGCTGGCTTCGCCGTGGTGGCGCGGCCGTCGTTGGGCACCCTGAACCACACGGCGCTGACGCTCGAAGCCCTCGATCGACGGGGCTTGCCGGTGGTGGGCGTAGTGCTTGGCAGCTGGCCCGCGGTCCCCGGTGCCGTGGAGCGCAGCAACCGTGCCACCATCTCCGACTGGCCTGTCCCCCTGCTGGGTGCCATCCAACACGAAGCCGCCGGAATGGACCCTAAAGTGTTCCGCGAACAGGCAGCCTCCTGGCTTGAGGGGGTACCGGCATGAGCACCATCACCACCTGCCCCTACAAGGTGTTGCGCGATCCTGATACCGTCCGGGAGGTCCTTCACCGGCCTGACGACTTCAGCCCAGCGAACGCGCTCCTGGCCGTGACGCCCCTCAGTGGTCAGGCCCTGCGCGTTCTGCAGAAGGCACGGTTCGCCCTTCCGCCCGTTCTGGCCAGCAACGCCTCCCCATCGCATGCTGCCACCCGCAAGGTGGTTGCGGGCTTCTTCACTCCCGCCAAGGTTGCTGCCCTGGAACCACGCATCCGGCAGCTCTCGAGGGAGTCAGCTGCGGCCGCAGCCCAGCTCCTCAACGCTGCAGGACACGTTGACCTGGTGCAGGCCGTGGCCGCCTATCCCCCGGCAGTCATCATGCTGGAAATGCTGGGCCTTCCCGTCCGCGACCTCCCCCAATTGAAGGCGTGGAGCCTGGACTCCCTGGAGCTGTTCTGGGGATGGCCGGATCCCGAACGGCAACTCGAGTTGGCCCACACTGCGGCGGAGTTCTACACCTGGCTGCGCGAGCTGGTCCTTGAAGCCGTAGCCGCCCGTGAGCCTAACCTGTTCAGGGCACTCGCAGACCATGGGCTGAGTACCCCGGAGATCTGTTCATTGGGCTACTTCCTGCTCATCGCGGGCCAGGAGACCACCACGCAGCTCATCAGCACCACGCTCTTCCGGCTGGCCGAGGGCTCGCGGGGAATTTCCTGGGACGAGGCCTCCTCCAGCGCCAAAGCCCGGGACATTGTTCGGCATGTGTTGGCCACTGAATCTTCAGTGCCTACGTGGCGAAGGGTGGCCGCCCGCGATACCGAGCTCAACGGTGAGCGCATTCCTGCAGGGGAAGAAATCCTGGTGGAGCTAACGGGGAACCACGGCTTTCCGTGGGCAGCCGGGGAAGGCACTGGGGAACCTGCCGGGGAAGGCACCGAACATCAAGGACCCACACCGTACGGGTTGGCCTTCGGCTCAGGAATCCATCGCTGCCTTGGTGCCAAGCTCGCCGAACTGGAGGCCGCCGTCGTGGTTCAGGAGACTACCGCGGCACTCAAGGGGGTCCGGCTCCTGGACCCCAATCCGGAATGGCTCCGGCTGCTGTCCTTCCAGGCTCCCCGGGCGGTCAGCGTCACCCACGCCTAGCGAATTTGGGTGGGTAGGCTGGACTTTATGGGCGAGAGCCGGGACTTGCTGACACCGGAGCAGCGTAGCCGAAACATGTCCAGGATCAGGGGCAAAAACACCAAGCCCGAGTTACTGGTCCGGAAACTCCTGCACGCCAAGGGGTACCGCTACCGGCTGCATGGGCAAGCTGGTGGGAGCAAGCTGCCGGGCCGGCCTGATTTGGTGTTCTCCAGCCGCCGCAAGGTCATTTTCGTCAACGGCTGCTTCTGGCACTTCCACGACTGCAAGGTTGGCCTGCATTCCCCCACTGCCAATGCGGAGTTCTGGGAGACCAAGCGCACGCGGACCCGTGAACGCGATCTGGTACAGAGGGAACAATTGCGCGCTGCCGGTTGGGACGTGCTGACGGTGTGGGAGTGCGAGCTGCGGGACAGCTCAGTCCTCGAAGAACGGCTGACAGCGTTCTTGGAGGGGTACGTGGAGGGCAGTTCGCCCTACGGGACCTTGGAGCCAGCAGTCCCGGCAGTCCCAGAAGTCCCAGCGGACTCCGAGTGATCATTGCCGGCGTGAGAGCCCTGCTCCCACAACGCATACGCTGACGTTCCACCAATACCCAGCAGGACCGTCAGGCACAACACGATGATGACCATGAGACCCAGCGAGGGTCGAACACCACCGTTCATGCTGATTTCCATTCCTTTGTCCACGCCTTGATCCCCCGATTCAGCGATTATTCAAGTGCTTTTACTTACTTTCAGGGGCTTCGATCAAGACTCCCTCCGAGTCCGCTCAAGATTGGATCAAGCTTTCCTTTTCTGGCGTTCCGATTGTTCGCCGGGACCTACTGTTGAATCGTGAATCTATTGTTCGGAGGCGGGAGGGGTTTGGTGTCTGAGTATGACGAGTGCACAGACTCACTGGTTGATCCCGCCGTCCTCACCGAACTCCAGGCAGAACTTGGCGGAGACCAATCCATCGTCAGCAGGTTCGTCCGCAACTACATAGACCTCCTGCCGTGGCGGGTTGATCGGCTGCATCATGCCCTGAACAACCTGGACATGGAAGATGCCATGGACGCGGTGCTGAGCCTGAAGACATCAAGCCACATGGTGGGCGCCATCTGCATGCGCCGCTTGGCCACGGAATTGGAGATCAGCATCAGGCTCCTCCCCAACGCCGGGCATCTTCAGGAACTTCGACCGCTAGTGCAGATGATCGAGGCCTTCGTGTTCGGCACGATTTGCGAACTCCAACCCTCGCTTTCGTAAAGATCTTCACGAAAATAAAGAAAACCATTGACTCGCTAAAAATCTTCACTATAGTTGTGTGAGTTAGCTCACCAACGAAGGATGCGGCAATGACTACCGAGACTCCTGCACCGCCGGCCACCAGCGAACTGCTGGCAACTGTGGGGAACAAGGTGCGCACCATGCGCAAGGCAAAGGGCCTGACCCTCGCCCAACTCTCGGACATCACCGGCCTCAGCCAGGCGATCGTCAGCCAAATCGAACGCGGAATGGCCAACCCTTCCTTCACCACGCTGGCCCAATTGGCCCACGGCCTGGACATCCCTGTAGGGAGATTCTTCATTGGCCAGGACCAATCCAGCTCACCCGTGGTCCGCAGATCCGATCGACGCAACCTGAAGAACGTCACCCGCGAATCTGTAGGCGAAGCCGTACACGAACTGCTGACCCCTAACCGCGACGGCAGCATCGAAGCGCAGTGGATCAGCACGCCCCCAGGGCACGACACCAGCGCAACCCCTTTTACCCACAGCGGTGAAGAGTTCTGCTACATCATCTCCGGCCGTAAGGACGTCTATCTGGACGGCGTCTGCTACAGCCTTGAAGAGGGCGACTCGATCACCTACTCCTCAGAGATCCCCCACTGGTACAAAAACAGCTACGAAGAGGTATGCGTAGCCATCTGGGTCAACGCACCACACGCGTGGTAACACGGCCGCCCATCAACGGCGCCAGCGTTTTCCCTTAACTGTCCGGACACGAACCGTGGCCGCAGACAATCCTTGCCACTTTCGCACAACACGCCTCTTCCAACAGGCGTTCCTGCGTCATACCCTCCCACGCCCTCCGGGGCGTCAGCGTAAGGACACTTCCATGCTCAACACCCAAACGACGGACAACGTCGTCCCGTCACCAAGCACCAGCCACTCCTCCCCCGCAAAGAACCCAAAGTTCACTCCCCAGGTCCGCAAAGGACTGCTGGGTCTGGGCCTCGGCAACGCGCTTGAATGGTACGACTGGATGGTCTTCGGCCTCCTGTCAGCCTTCATTGGACCGAACTTCTTCCCCAACACAGAGCCACTCTCCGCCACGCTGAACGCACTGGCCGTGTTCGCCGTCGGGTTCGCCTTCCGGCCCTTGGGCGGCATACTGCTCGGGACGCTCGCAGACCGAATCGGCCGGCGCCGAGTAATGCTCTTGTCCATCATGCTCATGGCCAGCACCACACTGATCATTGCCATCACGCCCAACTACGCCACCATTGGCGCCTGGGCCGGCATCATCCTTCTGGTGTGCCGCGTCCTGCAAGGCATCTCCACAGGAATCGAAGCCCCACTCTCCACCTCCCACGCCGTAGAGCTCGCCCCGGAAGGCCGCGAAGGCTACGTAGCCGGCATCATGTCCTTCTACGTGAACATCGGCATCCTGCTGGCCTCGCTGGTGAGCTTCCTCTGCAGCCTTATCCTCGGCGGCGCAGCCATGGCCGATTGGGGCTGGCGTGTACCGTTCATCATCGGCGCTGCCTTCGGTTTTGTGGTTCTCTACCTCCGCCGCTCCCTGCCGGAAACCCTCAAGGCCGAGGAAATGGCCACGAACACACCGCGTGCCGTGTGGTCCGGAGTCCGTAAGCACTGGCTCTCCGTGCTTGCCATCATCTTCGTGGTGGGTGCAGCTCAGGCCTACAACTACGCCTGGAACGTTGGCCTTCCCACCGCAGCCCGCAGCGGTTTCAAGGAAGATCCCACTGCGGTCTTCGCCCTCACCACCATCCTGGCCATCATCCTCGTAGTAGGCAGTTGGATCATCGGCAAGCTGGCCGACGGCAAAGCGATGTCCCGCTGGTTCCTGGTGACCCGCATCCTCGCCATCCCGTCCGTGTTCCTCATGCTGATGTACGTCCAGCCGGGCATTGGCGGATTCGCAGCAGTCCTCCTGGGCGGCTCAATCGTCCTGGTCCTGAACATGACCCTCTACAACGTGGTCAGCTCATCCCTGATGCCCAAGAACATCCGCGGTACCGGCGTCGCCTTGGGCTATGGCATCGGCGTGGCACTCTTCGGTGGCACCGCCTCCTACCTTCTGGTCTGGTTCCAGTCCCTGAACCTCACCTGGATCTTCCCGGTCTACGTGGCCGTCCTCTCCATCCTCAGCATCGTTTTCTACCTCGCCGCACGCCGCTCCAACGGCATCTTCGTCGGAAAGTAAGGACTCACCATGAACTCGCTTGAACTCAGCACTACGACGGCGGACCTCACCGCCCCTGTCATCTCACGATCCGACGTCCTAGTAGTTGGCGGTGGTCCCGCAGGCGTCGCCGCGGCCGTTACCGCTGCCCGCTCAGGAGCCAAAGTCACGCTCCTGGAACGCTACTCATCCTTGGGCGGACTGGCTTCCGGCGGTATGGTCCTGGTTCTCGATGACATGATCAACGGCCAGGAAATCACCGTCACCGGCATCGTCTCCGAGTACGTGGAGCGCTTGCAGAAGCTTGGCCTGGCAATCGTCCCGCCCGCCGATGACCGCAAGACCTCCGAGGAACTCTGGAACAAGTGGGGCCGCTACGGCACCTTCGATTTCCACTCGCACACCAACCCCAAGCCCATCTGCTACGCCGCGGCTTTCGATCCCGACGGCTGGAAGCGCGTCTCCAACGACCTCGTTCGGGAGGCCGGCGTGGACCTCCGCCTGCACTCCTGGTTCTCCCGTCCCATCGTGGACAACGGAGTGATCAAGGGAGTCATCTGTGAAACGAAACTGGGCCCGCAAGCGTTCATGGCCGACGTCGTGATCGACACCACCGGTGACATCGACGTCGCCTCCCGCGCCGGTGCCAGCTATGCCAAGGACAACTACATCACCACGCTGGTTTTCCGGCTTGGCAATGTGGACACCAATGCCGCCGAAGCCTTCGAACAGGCCAACCCCAAGGAAGCGCGGGCCATCAACCGCAAGATCAAGCGTCTCCTCGGCGGCGCTTGGGAACTCTGGTGGCTCAAGACTCCCATCGACGGCGTCGTCTGGTGCAACGCCCCGCACATGAGCGGATTCGACGGCGTTGACCCAGCGGACATGACTGCCGCTGAGTTCGCAGCCAGGGACCGCATCTCCGAGGCCGTGGAGTACGTCCGCGCGAACCTGCCCGGCTTCGAAAACTGCTACATGCTGGACGTCGCCTCCCAAATGGGTGTCCGCCAAACCCGCCTCCTGCAGGGCGAGTATGTCATGACCAAGGACGACGTCACCCAGCGCCGCCACTTCGCGGACACCGTTGCCCGAGGCCGTGACTACTACTACCCGTACCGCTCGCTGCTCCCCAAGGAAGTGGACCAGCTCCTGGTCGCCGGCCGCCACTACTCCGCCACCCCCGAGGCACAGAAAATGTCGCGCGAGATCCCGCCCTGCATGGCCATGGGCCAGGCCGTCGGCGTCGCAGCAGCACTCGCCGTGGAGAACAACATGTTGGTCCGAGACGTCTCCGCGCTGGATATCCAGCAGGGCATGCGTCGGCATGGTGCAGACCCAGGCGACGTCCCGTCGTCGAACGCTACCGTGGACTCCCACGAGGCGGTGCCGGCATGAGCACCGTTCTCCTCGACCAGACTGAAAGCACGACGTCGGCACCCGCCGCCGCTGCCACCGGCGCCTCAGCTGCTGCAGCAGTTATCCCGCTGCCGCTGGACGGCATCAAGATCGTGGACTTCACGCAGGTGTTCATGGGCCCGTCCTGCACCCAACTCCTCGGCGACTACGGTGCAGACATCATCAAGGTGGAACGACCCGGCGCCGGCGACATTTCACGCAATTCCTTCCCAGACCAGGACGGCCAGGACAACCCGATCTTCCTGTCCATCAACCGGAACAAGCGCAGCGTCTCCGTGGACACCCGTACCGACGAAGGGCGTGAGGTGCTGCACCGGCTCATGGCTGATGCGGACGTGGTGGTCAGCAACTTCCGCTCCGGCGTCATGGAACGGATGGGCTTCGGCTACGAGGACCTGAAAGCTGCGAACCCCGGAATCATCTGGGCCTCTGGCACGGGCTTCGGCCCTGAGGGGCCCTACGCCCACAAAGGTGGCCAGGACGCGATCGCGCAAGCGTATTCCGGCGTGATGTGGCGACGGGAATCCGATGACACCAAGCCCTGCATCTACCCCACCACCCTGTGCGACTACATCACCGGCATGCACCTCATGCAGGGCATCCTTCTGGCGCTGCGCACACGCGAGGCATCGGGGGTGGGCCAGAAGGTGGAGGTGACCATGTACGACTCCATGCTGCACCTGCAGATGCAGGAAGCGTGCATGCAGCTCAACCGTGGCTACGAGGTCAACTGGGGTGCCATGCCGCTGAGCGGTGTCTTCGAAACCAGCGACGGCGCCGTGTGCATGGTGGGCGGTTTCACGCCCGATCCCCTGGCCAGGATTTCTGAAGCACTTAGCCTTGACGAGGACCTCACCCAACGGCCCGAATTCGCCAACCTTGAGCAGCAATTCAAGAACAAGCCGGCACTGCAGGCCATCTTCCGCGAGCG
The DNA here is from genome assembly GCF_052114885.1 of Paenarthrobacter sp. 2TAF44. Taxonomy (NCBI): domain Bacteria; kingdom Bacillati; phylum Actinomycetota; class Actinomycetes; order Micrococcales; family Micrococcaceae; genus Paenarthrobacter; species Paenarthrobacter sp. 2TAF44. The sequence goes on from NZ_JBFRFP010000015.1 coordinate 115,308, forward strand.
CATCGCCACCAACACCACTGAATATTGGACTCACCAGCTTGAGGAGCAGGGGTTGCTGAATGCTCCCGTGCACACCCTGGAACAGGCACTGGCGGATGCGCAAACAGAGGCCAACGGGATGATCGTGGAAGCAGAGCACCCCGGCGTCGGCACTGTCCGGATGCTGAACGCTCCGATCCGGCTCTCCGCTACTCCGCCCACTATCCGCCGGGCTGCGCCGCGGCTCGGTGAGCACAATGTGGAGGTCCTGCTGGAGAACGGCTTCGACCAAGAGACGATCGAGCGCCTGCAGCAGCTGGGGGTCTTGCGATGACGGCGACAGCAGTTCAAGCACCAGTTGAGGCGCCGGTTGATGCCGTCACCCTCACCATCGAGAACCACGTGGCAACGGTGGTCATCGATCGTCAGCACGTCCTCAACGCCGTGGATGCCACCACCCATGCACGGCTCAACGAGATCTGGGCCCAGCTTGAGGAGGACCCGTCCGTACGTGCGGTTGTGATCACCGGTGCTGGGTCCCGAGCCTTCTGCGTTGGTGCTGACATGTCGGCGTCGGCCGTGGAGAAGACCGGCCTGGAGTACTGGGCGGGACTGGACCCCAACGGCTTCGGCGGCCTGAGCCTGCGCACCAGCTTGGACATCCCTGTCATCGCCAAGGTCAACGGCTACGCCCTGGGCGGCGGCATGGAAATTGTGCTGGGTGCTGACATCGTGGTGGCAGCTGACACCGCGAAGTTCGGCTTGACGGAACCTCGGGTTGGGCGTTTGGCGCTCGACGGCGGCATCCACCAGTTGGTGCGGCGGATCCCGTATACCCAGGCCATGGGGATGCTCCTGACAGGCCGAAAGGCAGACGCCGCCGAAATGCAATCCATGGGTCTTGTCAACGAGGTAGTTCCTGTTGAAGAGCTCGACGCCGCTGTGCAGCGTTGGGTGGACCAGGTCCTGGCGTGCGCACCCACCTCGGTCCGTGCCGTGAAGCAGATGGTCACGCAGACTTCCCATCTGACGGCCACCGAAGCCCGCGGCCTGCGACTGCCGGCTCTTATGGCGGCGCTGGACAGTGAAGACTCCGCTGAAGGAGTGCGCGCTTTCCAGGAAAAGCGCGCGCCGATCTGGCCGGGGCGTTGATCGGCTCAGTGATCCGGCAGGACCAATGACCTGACCTGCCACTGACCCGCCTCGCCAACAAAAACCATTTCAAAGGAAATAAAAGGAGATACCGATGCCGTCATCAGTCGCGCCCGAATCCCTAAAACCCGAAGCCCTAAACAGTGAAATGCAGCACCGTGAATCGTTGACTCCTGGAGTGTGGGGCGTTGTTGCCACACCATTCCAGGGCAGCACGCTGGACGTCGACCTGGACAGCTTGGCCGAACTCGTTGAGCACTACGAGTCCATCGGCGCCACGGGACTCACCGTTCTGGGAGTCTTTGGCGAAGCAGCCGCACTGACCGTAGAGGACCGCCGGCAAGTGCTGGAAACCGCCGTCGAATGCACCGCGCTGCGGTTGGTGGTGGGCGTGACCGCGTTGGCCACGAGGCCCGCCATCGAGGAGGTCCGTGCAGCGCAGGAGGTTGCCGGAGAACGCCTGGCAGCTGTGATGGTGCAGGCTAACTCGGCCAAGCCTGAAACGGTGATCGCGCATTTGGATGCCATCTTCCGGGCTACTGGCGCCAAGGTTGTTCTGCAGGATTACCCGTTGGCGAGCGGCGTCAGTATCTCCACGCCGGCTCTGATCAAGGTGGTGGCCTCCTGCGCCTGCGTCGTTGCCGTCAAGGCCGAAGCACCGCCTACCAGCGTCGCGATCGCGGAGCTGAGTGCCGCCGTCGGGGTTTCAGTCTTTGGTGGCCTCGGCGGGCAGGGACTGCTGGATGAACTGATGGCCGGCGCAGCAGGCGCAATGACTGGTTTCTCCTACCCTGAAGCCCTCATAGCTTGTGTGCGGGCATGGCAGCAGGAGGGCTATGAAGCAGCCCAGCGCGAACTGCTCCCCTATCTGCCGCTGATCAACTTCGAGCAGCAAGCGAAAGTGGCGCTGGCTATTCGCAAGGAGTGCCTGCGCGAACGGGGACTCATCAAGGACTCCGGTGTTCGCGCCCCTGCAGCGGGCTTCCCCGAAGCCCTGCGCGGGAGTATGGGCACACATCTTCGTGAGGCAGCTGCTGCACTTGAAAATGCCGCCGCCCCGGTAAGGAGCTTCTGATGGATCTGGGAATTGCTGGCAAGACAGCCTTGGTGGCTGCATCCACCGGCGGGCTGGGCCTGGCTGTGGCCCGTGCCCTCGCTGCAGAAGGCGTCCGCGTGGCAATCGTGGGCCGGCGTCGGGACCGTGCCAAGGAGATCGTCGCTGAACTGCAGGCCGCATACGGGACTGGTACTGCGGGCATATCCACCAAGGGCTTCGACGCCGTGGCAATCGAAGCGGATTTGACCACCCCCGAGGGCATCGAATCGGCGGTGGAACAGACGGTCGCGGACTTGGGACCGATCGACATCCTGGTCCTCAACGGCCCTGGTCCCAAACCCGGCGCCGCAGCGACGCTGAGCTCCGATGACATCGCGGCGGCGTTCGATCTGCTGGTCAAACCGCAGCACGCCTTGGTTTCCCACGTCCTTCCCGGAATGCGGGAACGGCGATGGGGCCGGATCCTGGCCATCGGCTCCAGCGGCGTGACAGCGCCGCTTCCCAACCTCGCCGTCTCCAACACTGGACGTGCTGCCCTGGCCGGATACCTCAAGACTCTCGCTGCCGAAGTTGCTCTGGACGAGGTCACCGTGAACCTGCTTCTGCCTGGCCGCATCGCCACCGATCGGGTCACCCAACTTGACCAGGCCGCCGCCAAGCGCCGCGGCACCACGCTCGAAGACATCCAGCTCGAATCCCGCAAGACCATCCCCGCCCGACGTTATGGAGAACCTGCCGAGTTCGGTGCCGCTGCCGCCTTCCTGTGCAGCGCGCCGGCGTCGTACATCACCGGCGTCGCACTCAGGTGCGACGGCGGTCTCATCCGTAGCCTCTAGCCTCCCCCTTAAATCCCATAGGAACATCATGACTTCCACAGCAGTTGACCCCCAGACGATCACCGACCCGCAGACGATCACCGCCCAGCACCTCATCAATGGCCAATGGCTCGGAGACGCGGACACCGAGCGAATGAATCCTGCCCGGCCCGGCGAAGTTGCAGCGCTCTCACCCAGCGGCACCGTCCAGGACGTGGACGCCGCCATCACTGCGGCCGTCGCAGTCCAGTCGTCATGGGCGGCCCTGCCGGCACCAGCCCGAGGCGCCATCCTCATCGCGGCCGGAAACTTGCTCAACGAGCGCCAGCACGCCATCGCCGAGGACCTGGTCCGTGAGGAAGGAAAGACACTCGCGGAGGCAAAGGGTGAGGTCAAGCGGGCCTCGGACGTGCTGCGCTTTTTCGGCTCGCTGGGCTGGGCAGCAACCGGCGAAGTCCTGCCGAGCGGGCTGCCTGACACCACCATCATCACGCGTCGCGAACCGCTGGGCGTGGTGGGACTCATTACGCCGTGGAACTTCCCCATCGCCATTCCTGCATGGAAAACCGCGCCTGCCCTGATCAGCGGCAACGCCGTGGTGATCAAACCGGCCGAGCTCACTCCGTTGTCCACCACCCATCTGGCGCGTGCCCTGCAGGACGCTGGACTGCCCGCCGGCGTGTTCAACGTGGTGCACGGCAAGGGCCGCGTGGTAGGTGATGCGCTGGCCCGGGATCCCCGCATTGCGGGCTTGTCGTTCACGGGTTCCACCAATGTTGGCCTTGGACTGCAGGAGATCCTCAATGCCCGGCGCGCCCGCGTCCAGCTCGAAATGGGCGGCAAGAACGGTGTTTTGGTGCTGGACGACGCCGACCCCCACAGGGCTGCGCAGGTAGTAGCGGCGGGCGCATTCGGCCTGACCGGCCAGGCGTGCACCGCAACGTCCCGCGTCTACGTGACGCCGGGTATCCGCTCCGCCTTCCTCGAGGCTTTGGTTCAGGAGGCCGCCGCCTACACCACCGGCGATGGACTTGATGGGGACGCCCGAATGGGCGCTGTGGTGAGCAGGCAGCAATTCGAGCAGGACCAGGCAGCGGTGCGTACCGCCGTCGAACGCGGGGCCACACTCCTGCACGGACAGCACGACGGCGACCCCAGCGGCGCCCTGTTCTTCCCGGCGGCGATTCTCACCGGGCTGCCCTTCGACGACCCCGCAGTGACGGAAGAGATTTTCGGTCCGGTAGTGGCCGTTCTTGAGGTGGCCGACTATGAAGCCGGCTTGGCTGCGATCAACGATTCCCGCTACGGGCTCACGGCCGGCATTTGCACGGACTCCCTGGCCCTCGCCACGGACTTCGCTGCCCGCGCCCAAGCCGGCGTGGTGAAGATCAACCGACCCACTGCCGGGCTGGACCTGAACGTCCCCTTCGGCGGTGTGAAGGATTCCTCCACCAACACCTTCCGCGAGCAAGGCAGGTCCGCCCTGGACTTCTACACCTGGGGCAAGACCGTCTACACCGGTGTTTAGTGCGCCATGAGCTACGTGATCGCACAGCCCTGCGTAGATGTGAAGGACAAGGCGTGCATTGACGAATGCCCAGTGGATTGCATCTACGAAGGTGAACGCTCGCTCTACATCCACCCGTCCGAGTGCGTTGACTGCGGGGCATGCGATCCCGTGTGCCCCGTAGAGGCGATCTACTACGCGGACGACGTTCCTGACGAGTGGGCATACTACGTCAGGGCGAACGCGGAGTTCTTCGAGGCGGATTTCTTAGAGGACGTGGGCCGCGATCATCCTGTGGTGGCGGCGGAGCCGGTGCGGGTCTTGTAGCCGGCCTGGCCAACGCCGAGGCCAACAATCCAACATCGCGGGTGTGGAAGCCGTACCAATCGACGACGTGAAGGGGCGTCTTCCATGTCCATGTACGCTGTCACGCGTCCCCAAGGCGCGTCAGCAGCTCAGCATCATGGGTCATGGGTCATGACGAAATCAAGGCCTTCACTGAATTCACGTCTGCGTGCATGGCGCTGCATAAGCAACTCTGCCCCCTCCGACAGGAGCGCGGTCTTGGACGTGTTTTCCTCGGTGGCCAACTTCTCCAGTGGTGGATCGAGGTCTTCAGGGACACCCAGATTCATAGCCATAGCTCGATGGTACCGAAACGATACCAGCAGGAAACGGCTGGATATTGGGTTGGTGTTTCACCAACCGGAGCAGGACGCCCTCGCAGTCGCGGCACCGGACCACTCCCACCCGGGGTCAGTCTCGGCAAATTAGTGGAAGCTAAAGGTACAAAAGTAAAACCGCGGGGTAGGTCAGGGTCGAGTAGAGGGAGCTTTTGATGAAAGCAATTGTTGTGACAGATCAGTCCGCCGGAATGGCCGGGCTGAGGATGGCCGAACGGCCGGAGCCGTCGGCATCGATAAACGATGTCATTGTTGAGATCCACGCCTCGGGATTCGTCCCGACCGAGATCCAGTGGCCGTCGACCTGGACTGATCGAGCCGGTCGGGATCGGACACCCTCCGTCATTGGGCACGAGGTGGCCGGCGTCGTAACCTCGCTCGGTTATGGGACGACAGGGCTGACTGTGAGTCAACGCGTGTTTGGCCTTGCGGACTGGCACCGAGATGGGACCTTGGCGGAGTATGTGGCGATGGAGGCACGTAACCTAGCGCCGCTGCCCGGGGACGTCGCCTTCACAGTTGGCGCGAGTCTGCCCATCTCTGGCCTGACCGCATGGCAGGGGTTGTTTATTCATGGCCGCATCCAGTCGGGGCAGAGCCTTCTGGTGCACGGCGCCGCTGGGGCAGTCGGAACGATGGTAACTCAGCTGGCACGTGAAGCGGGCGCCTACGTCATCGGCACAGGACGCACTGCCGATCGACAGAAGGCACTTGACTTCGGAGCGCACGAGTTCGTCGATCTCGCGAACGACACCTTGCAAGAGATCGGCGAGGTTGATTTGGTATTCGATGTGATTGGGGGCGATATCCAGAAGCAGTCAGCGGCCCTGGTCCGGCCCGGCGGAACGCTGGTAAGCATCACCGGGCCGGTTGAATCCCGCCCTCGGGATGGTCTGGCAGTGGATTTCGTTGTCGAATCGGATCGTGCGCAGCTGGGTGAAATCGTCCAGCGAATCCGAGACGGACGATTGCGGACAAACATCGGAAACGTCGGAGAATTCGACGATGCGCTCAATGCCCTCAATCCTTCCGCGCGCCGGAATGGGAAGACGATCATCCAGGTGCGTCCATAGGTTGCAGCCTGTCTATGATTGAGCTTGGAGGGCTCCGCCTCTGTGGTGAATACCAGATTGTCCAAGGAATTCTTAGTGAATAACGTTTCGGCAAAAGCGCAGGTCGTCAACGAGGACGGGGTTTGGGGCATGTTCCTGCCCGGCCTGCCCCTGGCGGCTGACGGGACGACGTTGGAAGAAGCGACCATTGATCTAATCGATGCTCTCCGTGAATACGCCGAAGACTGGGAGGACCACCTCCGCGCGGCCCCAAACCATCGAGACAACTGGGCTTTAGTACAACTGATTGACTCCTCCACTGATGAGGAACTGGACGCATGGCTGACCGATAGCAAGAAGTGAGCCAGGAATATCCCCAGGCACCGGAGATGATCACGAGGCTTTCTGCAGGACCGAGGAGTGGCAGCACAAAGTGATGCGAGAGGCGGCCTCCGCTGGTGTTTGTATCTTGGGCTGGCGGGCCACTCGGCGACCGGGTGTACTCTATCCACCAGGTGCGCGTCGTCCCCGACAGTGCAGACCTTCAGAGGAGCCGACCATGGCTGATGACAGGGTGAGCCGAAAGCAGTGCTACGGGCGACGGGACCGGGGTCGGTGAACAAGAACCGGCTCGAGGCGTTCAGTGACGGCGTGCTGGCCATCATCATCACCATCATGGTCCTGGAGCTGCACACCCCGGAAGCGCCAACGTGGGAGGGCGTGGCCGCAGTTCTGCCGACCCTCTTCAGCTACCTTCTGAGCTTCGTGTATGTCGGGATCTACTGGAATAACCACCACCACATGATCCACCTGGCCAGTCGAGTGAACGGCGGGATCCTCTGGGCCAATTTGCACCTGCTGTTCTGGCTGTCTCTCTTCCCTTTCACGACACGGTGGATGGATGAGTCCGGCTTCACACAGGTGCCCGTCCTGTTATACGGAATCAACCTGCTGTGTGCAGCGATCGCGTACTACATCCTGGAACG
>NZ_JBFRFP010000016.1:0-119134 GCF_052114885.1 Paenarthrobacter sp. 2TAF44
GCCATAATTTCAACCAATCAATAAAACAATCGGCATCAACAAACTTGGCACACTATTGAGTTCTCAAACAACAGACACTAACCGGCACCACCAAAACCCCTAACAGGGCCACAGGATCGCTCCGGAGCAACTTTTCAAACTTACCCGATTCGGTCGCATGAAGCAAACCGTCCTCAGCTCCCCCAACCAGATCAGAGGCGCAAAAAGCACCACCGGAATCCGGCAATTTGAAGGGGATTTCGTCACCATTATTTCCGCATCAGCGGCGGCGACTCAGATAACTTTACACGCGCCATACCGTCCGAACAAATCCACCCAGACGCCGCTTAAAACGCCGTAAACACTGGGGAAACAGCCCAGAAACGTCTCAATATCCGAAGAACCAGTATCCGTGAACCCCGTCACACAAAGAAATGGTGGCAATAGCCGCGCTTTGAAGCGGCACCCAGGATCCGCCGTCGAGCCTAATCAGCAGCTTGTACCTGGCAAGCCAAATAGCACTGAGCTCACCATCAACCGGCCCAAGCGCATCAGCACCTGAGAGAACGTCAGGCAAAACGCGTCACGACGTGAGAGAACGTCGGGCAAAACGCCTCCTGACCTGAGAGAACGTCGGTCCAAACACGTCAGGACGTGAGAGAACGTCGGTCCAAACACGTCAGGACGTGAGAGAACGTCGGTCCAAACACGTCAGGACGTGAGAGAACGTCGGTCCAAACACGTCAGGACGTGAGAGAACGTCAGGCGAAACGGGTCAGGATGTGAGAGAACGTTGATAAGGGCAAGAGGCTGTTTGGCGGGCATCCGGCAGCGCGCGTCTAAGCGAGGCACGAGCGAGCGCGCAGAGGATGCCCGCCAAACAGACGGACCCCGCCTAACGGCCGGGCCCAGCCGAACAGCCGGACCCAGCCAAACGGCACGAAGACTCAGTGACCTCCGTGGCCTGCGCCCTCGGTCTTGCGCATCATCGCACCAAGCACCACTGCGGCGCCGGCAATGATGGTTGCCGCCAGGAAGGCCGCCTGCATCCCGGCTACCAGGCCGGAGGATGCGGACACTACGGCGAAGATGGACACGAGCAGCGCAGTGCCAGCGGCGCCGGCCACTTGCTGAGCTGTGCTCATGATGGCCGATCCGTGGGAGTACAGATGCGGCGGCAGCGGGTTCAGGCCTGTGGTGAAGGCAGGCGTGAAGAGCAATGCCAGGCCGAGGCTCAGCGTTACGTGCAGCGCAATCACCCATCCCAGAGCGCTGGCCTGGTCCAAGCGCGAGAACTGCCAGAGCGTCAGGACCATGAGGACTGAACCGGATACGGTGAGGGGCAGTGGACCCACTTTGTCGAAGATCCGTCCGATTACAGGACCCAGCAGACCCATGGCCAAACCACCGGGCAAGAGTGCCAGGCCTGTTTCCATCGGCTGCAGGTGCAACGTGTTCTGCAGGTAGAGCGGGAGCAGGATGACGCCACCGAACAGGGCCATCATCGCTACGACCATCAGCAGTGTGGACACTGTGAACATTCGGAAGTTGAAGGCCCGGAGATCCAGCAGCGGCGAATCGGTCTTCTGCAATTTGAGTTGGCGGAAGACGAACAGCGCCAGGCACACGACTCCAACCACGAGTGCGATGATCGGGACCACCCCGGCGTTGGCGCCACCGATCTGGCTGAGGCCGTAGACCAAGCCACCGAAGGCAGGAACGGTGAGGACCACTGAAGTGAAGTCCAAGCCAGTCTTCCCGCGCTCCCCCACATTGGTGAGGAACTTGGCGCCAATCGCCAAGGCAGCCAGCGCTACGGGGAGCACGAACACGAACATGAAGCGCCAGGAGAAGTGGTCCAGGATGATGCCTGAAACGGTGGGGCCCATGGCGGGAGCGACAGAGATGGCGATGCTGACGTTGCCCATAACGGCTCCGCGCCGGGACATCGGTACAAGCGTGAGAATGGTGGTCATCAGCAATGGCAGCATGATGGCCGTGCCGCCGGCCTGGACGATGCGTGCCAGGAGCAGCACGGGAAACCCGGGCGCCAGGGCGGCCAGCAGAGTTCCGCCGCTGAAGAGTCCCATGGCGAGCATGAACGAGCCCCGCGTGGTCAATCGCTGCAGGATGAATCCGGTGGTCGGAATGACGACCGCCATGGTCAGCATGAACCCGGTGGCGAGCCACTGGACCGTGGGGGCGTCGACTTTGAGATCGGTCATCAGCCGCTGAAGTGCCACGTTCATGATGGTCTCGTTGAGGATCACCACAAACGTGGCAACCAACAAGGTGACAATGACCGTGACGGATTCACGGGACATCTTCGCTGATACAGGAGCGTGCGTGAGCGCTTCCTCTGTGGAGGCAGCACTTGCGGACGCACCGGAACCGGGCTCGCTGTTGGCGTCGGACGTGACGTCGGTAGACATGAGGATTCCTCAGGTTTGGGCTTGGATTCCGGCGATCAATGCCGGTGAAGACAGGAACAGTCTAGACGCCCAAGAGATTCCCGTCAGCAGAAAATCCAAACGTTAGGTATTCAACCTCAGGAATTAAGCGGAACGTTGTCTATCAACCGCACAGGACCCACCTTTGCGGCAACGATTGCCAGCCCTTCGCCGCGGAACGGAGTCTCCTTGCAGTTCTCGGCCAGCGGCTCAAGAGTGGTGGGATCCACGACGTCGAAATAGTCCAGTTCCACCAGTGGCTGGGATTCAACAAGGGCGACGGCGGAATCCAGGTCCAGTGGTTCATGTGCGTTCGCGCGGGACTCGATGAGGCGCAGAGCCCGTGAGAGCACCAGCGCTGCGTCGCGTTCTTCGTCCGAGAGGAAGCGGTTACGGCTTGAAAGAGCCAACCCGTCGTCACTGCGGACGATTGGCACCGGCACGATCTCCACGGGGAAGTTCAGGTCCACGACCATCCTCTTCACGAGGGCAAGCTGCTGGGCGTCCTTCTGGCCAAAGTAGGCACGGTAGGTCGGCGTCGAACCGTCCACAGCTGCACCGCCGGGAAGTCCGTAGTGCAGCAACTTGGCCACCACGGTCAGGGCGCCATCGAAGTGCCCGGGTCGTGAGGCGCCTTCCCATTTCCCGCCGAGCGGGCCGGCCGTGACGCGAACCAGGGGCTGGCCACCCGGGTACACCTCGTCCACGGAGGGTGCGAAGACAAGGTCCACTCCTTCGGCATCCAGGAGTGCCATATCGGCCTCAAGGGTGCGGGGATAGCGGTCGAGATCCACGGCGTCGCCGAACTGGAGGGGATTCACGAAGATGGTGGCTACCACGACGTCGTTCTCTGCCACGGCAGTCCTCGCCAAGGCTGCATGGCCGGAGTGCAGCGCGCCCATAGTCGGCACCAGGCCCTGCGAACTTCCTCCCTTGGAAGCCAGGAGCCGGGCGCTTTCAGCACGCAGTTGGGCCGCGGTGGTTACGAGTTTGATGGCCATGCTGTTCAGATTCCTTCCGGCGCCGTGGGCTCTGTTCCCAAGGCCTCGCCAATGTCAGTCAGTTGTTCAGGGCGCAGCAGTCCGCGGTTTCCGGCACGCCGGGCCGTTGCCCGGGCCATGGCCTGGTAGGCCGCAAGCACGTCCCCGCCCGCACCGCCGTCGTATTCTTTCAGCGCTTGGGCGTGCGCGGCCACGGTGCCCACATCGCCCCGCGCGACGGGACCGGTCAGCGCAGACTCGCCGGACGCAAGAGCGTTCTCGAGTGTGGCCCGCAGCAATGGACCCAGCATGGTCTCCGGGGATTCGACGCCGATTTCCCGCAGCAACTGGGATGCCTGCGCAACAAGCGTCACCATGTGGTTGGAGCTGTGCGCGAGGGCCGCGTGGTACAGGGTGCGGTCTGCCTCGGCGATCGCTACCGGCTCGGCACCCATCTCCACTACCAGGGCCTGGGCAATCGGCAACATGGCGGCGTCGGCTGTGACTCCGAAGGTGCAATCCATGAGGCGGGTCAGGTCCAGGCTCATGCCGGTGAAAGTCATGGCAGGATGCATGGCAAGCGGAATGGCACCCGCGCTGCGGATCGGTTGCAGGATCCCGACGCCGAAACGGCCGGATGTATGCGCCACCAACTGGCCCGGTTGCCAGGCACCAAGCTTCGCGAGTCCCTCAACAAGTTCGCCGAGGGCATCGTCGGGAACGGCCAGCAGCACCAGTTCCGACCGCTCCACAATGTCCTGGATCCCAAGGATCGGGACTCCCGGCAGCAGCGTCTCTGCCCGCTCGCGGCTCGCTTCGGAAACGGCGGAAACCCCGACGACGGCGTGCTCGGCCGCGCGCAAAGCGGCACCCAGGACGGCACCCACCTTTCCGGCGCCGATGATGCCGACTCCGAGTCTTCCTGGCCTAACCATGCTGAGGGTCCTCCTGGGTTGGTGCTTGCGGTAGTGATTGAGGCGGTGCTTGCGGTGGTGACTGTGCTGGTGCCTGGCCGGTTACCTGCAAAAGCCATTGCTCGCTGGTCTGCCGCTTTCTCGCCTCGCGGGCACGGGCGGCCTGCTGGTCGAACAGCTGCACAGCCTGCTCCACGTCAGCCTGATAGAGACGGGGCACCACGGGTCCGGCCGTGGTGTGAAGCACAAGATCAGCCACCCCGAAACGCCGCGCCAGCGGACCTTGCTGCAAGGCCATGGACTGTGTGCGCTGATGGGGAACCAGAACCAGGGTGCGCCACCATCGGCCGGATCGAATCAACAATGCCGTTCGCGTGGCCAGGAAACCATTGCGCCGCCAGCCCAGTGGTGCCAGGAGCCAGGCCCGGCGCGGAGTAGTGACGAAACCATCCGTGGAGGTAGGCCCAGCCAACCCTTCCAGCGCGGAAGTGAACACCCGTTCGGGATCCTCAACACCCGGGTCCGGCAGCACGAGGGACAGCATCCGCATGACGTCCGGCTTCAAGCCCACTGGCAGCAAAGTGGTCCGCGCAGCGTTCTCATTGCCTGCCGCGCCACCGTAGCCGGCCACGTTAACTTGCATGCGGTACCAGCCGAAGATCCTCCAGATGGGTGGCTGCCTGACCTTCAGTGCCTGGATTCGGCCCGGGGGCAGGGTCTGGGCTTGCGTGTCCAGGAGCCCGTAGCGTAGCCGGATCCCATCAGGGGAAATCGCCGCGGTGAAGTTGTAGCCCTTGTTGAATGAGTTCCAATAAGCAGCACCAATGCCCAGCACTGCCGGGATCAGCGCCAGGAAGATGGCGCTGTTTTCGGTGTACACGGAGATGGCTATGGATGCGGCGGCGCCGAGCAGGATCCCGACGGTCTGCTCGCTCAGCAGGAGCGAGCCAATAAGCCGGGAAGGCGGCACGGACAAGACAACGTGCTCCGGCGCTTCGGGGATTTCTTGCGCAGTCTCCGGTCCGCTCACCACTCCGGCGGCACGCGCAAGGATAGTGGCGCGCAACTGTTTGGCTTGGGCCAGCGGAAGGTAAGCGAGCCGCACGGCCGACTCGCCGGCGTCGGCGACTTCAAACTTGAGCTCAGCGAGGCCAAAGATCCTCGCCAAAAGGGGCTGCACGATGTCGATCGCCTGGACCCGGTCCAACCGAGCCTGCCGCTGCTGCCTGAACACGAATCCTGTGTTGACCCGGACATAGCCCTCGGCCACCTGGTAGCGGGTGAAGTACCAGCTCAGGATGAATCCGCCCACGGTCAGGAGCAGCACAATGCCGCCACCGGCCAACAGCCAGGGCACCCGTCCGTTGAGGTTGGGATCAAGGATGTCGCGGCCCTGAAGTACGCGTTCAAAGGCGTCGCGACCGAAAAAGTATCCGACGGCGGCCAGCGCCACCCAGCCGCGTACGAACGGTGACGCTGGATGCACGCGCCGCCAATCGCCGTCGTCCGCTTTAGCCGGGAGGCCCACGGTGGCGCTACCCTCCGGGCTCACAGCCCGGCCAGCCTGGCTTCTCCACGTGCCGAGAGCTGTTCACGCAGCCGTGCGCCTTCCTCGGCAGGAAGTCCAGGCAGGTAAGCGCTGGTTCCAGCTGAAGCCGTGTGAAGTTTCAAGGTGCAGAGACCAAGGCCGCGTTCCACCGGACCAACAGTCACATCCACGTACTGCATGCGTCCGTACGGGACCACCATGGTGCGTTGGAAAAAGATGCCACGGCGAATGAGGAGATCGTCATCGCGCTCGGCGTAACCGATTGCACGGACCTGGCGCGGAATCAGCACGAGCCGCCACAATGCCAGGACAAGCATCACCGCGGGTACTGTGATGGCGAGCCACAGCGGAGGCCAACGCCACCAACCCAGCTGCACAAACACGAGGGGGAGGCTGAGGATCGCCACCATCACCAGGTTTCCGATGGCCCACTCCACCAAGCGGACCGTGACGTACTTCGGGGAGACCCGCAGCCACTGGACGCCGGGAGGGTCAATCGCCTCGGTACGCATACTCGCCTTCGCCTTTTGCTTCCCCGCGGCGGGTTTCCGGTCCAGGGGTGCCACCTTCGAGGTCTTCCGGTGGGATCCGGCAGAATCTCTCGACCACCAGGCCGACGACCACCATCACCACGCCACCACCGCCCATCAGGACGGCGTTCCAGAGGATGCCTTCACCACTGCGCAAGGTCCCGATTCGGAGAAGGTCAAAGGAGATGCCTGCGTGCCAGCCCAGAAGGAGCGTCCCGGCATATGCGCAGGCTTGGGCAAGGATCAGCGTCCTCGCGGCAAGGATCGGGTTGAGCAGGTTCTTCTTCTTGCCGTTACGCCACCGCAGCACCCGGATTCCCATGATCAGGGTGAGTACTGCGATGACGCCCATGGTGACCAGTGCAGAGACCGGAAGCACGGGAGTGGGCATGCTGAAGCGGTTTGTTGCCGCCGTGGCCAGCCAACCGATGGCGGCAGCGATGATGGCGATGATGACCAGGACCGCGGGGCGCATGGGCTTCACTTCTACTCCACCGCTCCCGTCGCCGGAACACCTGCGATATCGCCGTAGCCGTCGAACCGACGGATGTCGGGCATGTCCTCAGCTGCGGCCGCCAACTCTGCAACGCTTTGCCCGTTCAGTTGGGCGTTCGGCTCCAGCAGCGACCATGGGTACAGGACAAACGCGCGTTCGGCCGCCCTCGGGTGAGGCAGGGTCAGGATGGGGTCGTCGCTGACCACGTCACCGAAGACGATGATGTCCACGTCCAGTGTCCGCGGACCCCACCGCACTTCACGGGTGCGATGGTGCTTCTGCTCGACGTCGTGGCAGTGCTGCAGCAGCTCTTGGGGACTGAGCGTTGTCTCAACTGCCATGACCATGTTCAGGAAATCGGGTTGCCCTTCCGGGCCGCCGACTGCCTTGGTCTGGACCACCGGAGACACTCCAAGGAGCCTTATGTCCGGCGGGTCCACGAGATCGGCGACGGCGGTGGAGAGGGTGTCGTTCCGCTCGCCAAGGTTGCTGCCGAGGGCCAGGATCGCTTTGGTGTATCCGGAGTTCATGATCGCTCCCTGTGGACACTCACAGTGACATCGCCAAACGGAACCTCAATGGGCGCTTTCGGCTTATGGACGGTGACATCCACTGCGGCCACGTTGTAATTGGCGAGGATGCCATCGGCAATCCTCACTGCCAACCCCTCAATCAGGTTCAGCGGCTCGCCCTCAATGTGCGAGGTGATGAGCTCAGCCACCTCACCGTAGTGCGCGGTGTACTGGAGGTCATCCGTCTCCGCAGCCTTGCTGAAGTCAGTATGAAGGACGGCGTCCACGACGAACGGCTGGCCATCGCGGCGCTCGAAATCGAACACTCCGTGATGGCCGACGGCGGTGACACCGGTCAGCGTGATCCTGTCCACAAGGTCCTCCGGTCAGCGGGCGATTCGAGCAGCAACCTTGACGGCGTCAAGGCTGGGACCGACGTCGTGGACGCGCACAGCCCAGGCGCCCTTCGCGGCGCTCAAAGCGGTGATAGCTGCCGTGGCGGCGTCGCGTTCCAGCGGCGCGGCAGACTTGCCGGCAACAGTGAGGAGCGAGCCGAGGAACCGCTTGCGTGATGCAGCCACCATGACCTTGTGGCCGAGTGAGAACAGCTTGTCCAGGTTCTTGAGGATTTCCCAGTTCTGGTTCTCGTTCTTGGAGAAGCCAATCCCGGGGTCAACGATGATCTGCTCCGGAGCGACGCCTGCCGCGTAAAGTTTGTCGCGGACACCGCTGAGCTCAGCCACAACGTCTTCCGTCACGTTGTTGTACTCCGTGAGGCTGTCCATGGTGCGGGCATCGCCACGACGATGCGTGAGGATGTAAGGAACCTTGGTTCGTGCGACGAGCTCGGGCATGTCCGGCTCGATGGTCAGGCCGGAGACGTCGTTGATGATCGCCGCGCCGGCTTCCACGGCAGCGGCCGCAGTTGAGGTGTGCATCGTGTCGATACTGACGAGTGCGCCAGCCTTCACCAGCGCCTGGATCACCGGGAGGACCCGGCGTTGTTCTTCTTCAGGGGAAACGGGCTCGGCGCCGGAGCGCGTGGACTCGCCACCGACGTCGATGATGTCCGCGCCGGCGTAGAACATACGCAGGCCGAGCGCGATGGCGGTGTCCGGCGTGCGGTGGGTGCCGCCGTCGCTAAAGGAATCCGGTGTGACGTTGAGAATTCCCATAACGAGCGTGCGGTCCGTTGGCAGGTCCTCAAACCTGGCCGCGGGCCGCGGCTTGCGGAGAATCGGCAGTGGGCTTGTGGCCGGGCCGGTTCCGGGTGCTGCAGCGAGGGAATCCATATATTGCTTACCTTCCGAGTATGAGGCTCATGGCCTCGGCGCGGGTGGCCGGGTCATGGAGCTGACCGCGCACCGCACTGGTGACAGTCTTGGCGCCGGGCTTGCGGATGCCGCGCATGGACATGCACATGTGTTCGCATTCGATGACGACTATCGCCCCACGCGGGTTGAGGTGCTTGACCAGTGCCTCAACGATCTGGGTGGTGAGCCGCTCCTGCACCTGGGGCCGGCGCGCATAAATGTCCACCAAACGGGCCAGCTTGCTCAGGCCCGTCACCTTGCCCTCATGTGACGGAATATAACCGACATGAGCCACCCCGTGGAACGGCACCAGGTGGTGTTCACACGTGGAGTAGAAGGGAATGTCCTTCACAAGGACAAGCTCTTCATGGTCAAGGTCAAACGTGGTGGAGAGGACATCTGCCGGGTGCTGGTGGAGGCCCGCGAAGACCTCCGCATAGGCCTTGGCAACACGCTTGGGCGTGTCATGCAGGCCCCCGCGATCAGGGTCTTCACCAATCGCCAGCAGAATTTCACGTACTGCCGCTTCAATGCGCGGGCGGTCTACTTTGTGGCCCCGCTTGCCGTCCGCGGCTGAGCCGTGGTCGGCGGCGAGGTCGTCGTCGTCGAAATGAGTCACAGCAGAAAGCTTAGCCGTGAAGCGGAGAGTCGTTGCCGCCGTCGGGTCCCGGTGACTGGAATGACTCCTGGCTGCTGACGCCCTGGGCATGCGGGGCTACGGCATCAAGCGGTTCATCCAGGCGGGCCTTCTTGGCCTCTTCCTGGGCCTCGCGCTCAGCTTTCTCTGCGCGCGACTCTACCGGCGGAATCGACTGGACAGGACGGGACTCCTTGGACAGCCAGATCTCACGGAAATCGCGCTTGCGGATGTCGTGGAAGATCTCGGCGATCTCGGCCTGGTTGAGGGTTTCGCGCTCAAGGAGTTCCAGTGCCAGCCGATCGAGGACTTCGCGGTTTTCAGTGAGGATGGCGTAGGCCTCGTCGTGCGCCTGGTCGATCAGGCGACGTACTTCCTCGTCCACAACATAGGCGATCTGGTCTGAGAAGTTGCGCTCCTGCGCGGCGTCGCGGCCAAGGAACGGCTCGCCGCCGCCTTGGCCGAGCTTCACTGCACCAACGCGTTCGCTCATACCGTACTGGGTGACCATCTTCCGGGCCGTTGACGTGGCCTTCTCGATGTCGTTGGACGCACCGGTGGACGGGTCATGGAACACGATTTCCTCGGCAACGCGGCCACCCATTGCGTACGCCATCTGGTCCAGCAACTCGTTACGGGTAACCGAGTACTTGTCGTCCTCAGGAATCACCATGGTGTACCCAAGGGCGCGGCCACGGGGAAGGATGGTGATCTTGGTGACCGGAGCGGAGTTGCGCAGCGCGGCAGCCACCAGTGCGTGACCACCTTCGTGGTACGCGGTGATCTTGCGCTCGAGTTCCTTCATGACGCGGCTGCGCTTCTGCGGGCCTGCCATGACGCGGTCGATTGCCTCGTCCAGGGCACGGTCATCGATAAGGTTGGCATTCGAACGCGCCGTCAGCAAGGCGGCCTCGTTGAGGACGTTGGCCAGGTCAGCACCGGTGTAGCCGGGAGTCTTCTTGGCTACACCCCTGAGGTCGATGCCCGGGGCCATCGGTTTGCCTTTGGCGTGGACGTTGAGGATCTGTTCGCGGCCGATCATATCCGGGGCTTCCACGGTGATCTGGCGGTCAAAACGGCCCGGGCGCAGCAGGGCGGGGTCCAGCACGTCCGGACGGTTGGTGGCCGCGATGAGGATGACGTTGGTCTTGACGTCGAAGCCGTCCATCTCAACGAGGAGTTGGTTCAAGGTCTGCTCGCGCTCGTCGTTGCCGCCGCCGATACCGGCACCGCGGTGACGACCAACGGCGTCGATTTCATCAACGAAGATGATGGCAGGGGAGCTTGCTTTGGCCTGTTCGAAAAGGTCGCGAACACGGGAAGCACCAACGCCGACGAACATCTCAACGAAGTCCGAGCCGGAGATGGAGAAGAAGGGAACGCCTGCCTCGCCGGCAACAGCGCGGGCCAGCAGCGTCTTACCTGTACCTGGAGGGCCGTACAGCAGCACACCCTTGGGGATCTTGGCGCCAACGGCCTGGAACTTTGCCGGCTCCTGGAGGAATTCCTTGATTTCCTGGAGCTCTTCCACGGCTTCGTCAGCACCGGCGACGTCAGAGAAGGTCACCTGCGGCATGTCCTTGTTGACCAGCTTGGCCTTGGACTTGCCGAACTGCATCACCTTGGAGCCGCCACCCTGCATGCGGGAAAGCAGGAACCAGAACAGCACACCGAGCAGCAGCACGGGGATGAGCAGGGAGAACAGACCGGAGAACCAGTTGTTCTCGACCGGCTGGTCCGTGAAGCCCTTGTCCGGGTTGGCGCTGGTGACAGCCTTGACGACGTCCGGGCCACGGTCCGTGACGTAGAAGAACTGGACGTTCTTGCCCTTGTCCTGGCCATCAATATTCAGGTTGTCTTTCAGTACCAAGTCAACGCGGTTCTCGGCGTCGAAAATCTTGGCCTGCTCCACCTTGCCGCTTTGCGCGAGGAGCTCGAGGCCGTCCTTGGTGTCAATACGTGTGGAACCGCCCGGAGCCAGCGTTGCGAATGCCACCAGGAGCAAGCCGACGACGACAACAATCCAGATGCCCGGGCCCTTGAAGAAACTCTTAGCTTTCATCTGATCGGGGTTTTGCCCCGTCCCTCCTGGTAGTGCTGCGAGGCGCAACTTCTGCGCGCGAATGGTGCTGCTTCAGTTTCTAGCTATACACCGTTCCCAGTTATTCACGCACTGGAATGCTCAAAAGTTCCCTCTGGGCGTACACAGGATACTCGCCTGCGTCGCTCTAGGACAGCCCTGGATGGGGATTCGTGATGGATTCGCGGGCCACCAGGGGACACTCCAGAATCGTCGGTTTAGCTGCCAGGACGGCGAGGTCCGCTTTGCCCTCGATGGCATCGATCAGGCGTTCAGTAGCCCAGGCGCCCATCTCGTAGTGGGGCAGCGCCACTGTTGTCAGGCCAGGATAGAGGTTAGCGGCGATGAGTTCCTGGTCATCGAAACCCACCACGGACAGTTCGTTGGGAATGCTGATTCCTACCTCGGCCGCTGCCCGGTAGGCGCCCATGGCCATACGGTCGTTGTAGCAGAACAGGCCCGTGGGCCGGTCCTTTCGCTTGAACATCCGCAAGGCGGCAATATAGCCACCCATCACCTCCGAGAGTTCGGACTCCACAGGTGCGGCGGCGCCGTCGAGCCCTGCTTCGTCCAGGGCGTTCCGGAAGCCACGCAAGCGGTCCCGTGTAGCCGGGACGTCGTCGGTGTTGTTCAGGAAACCGATCCGGCGGTGGCCGGCATCCAGGAGGCTTTGAACGGCAACCCTGGCACCGCCCTCTTCGTCGGGGACTACAGAAGCGACGCTTCCTGCCAGGCTTTCGGAGTCCACAAGCACTGCTGGAACTGAACTCAGGTTTTCCGGCAAGGTGACCTCGCGGTGGTACATGGTGGCGTACAGGATGCCATCCACGCGCCTCTCCAGGAGAGCCTCGACGTCGGCCTGCCGGGACCCACCACTTGCTGCGCCTGAGGTGTTGATGATCATCAGGTTGTAGCCCCGCGCCCTGGCGGCCTCATCCGCACCCAGGATGATGCGCCCTGCGTGTGGTGTGGTGGCGATTTCCTCGCTGACGAGCCCCAGCATCCCGGTCCGTTGCGTTCGCAGGGCCTGGGCCAGCCGGTTTGGGCCATAGCCGAGGCGTTCCGCCGTGGCTTTGACCTTCTCCCGTGTTTCCAGGCTGATGCGGGCGTAGGCGACGTCATTCAGGACGTGGGAAACAGTGGTGACAGATACGCCGGCGGCAACAGCTACATCCTTGATGCCAATGCTTTTGTTCGTCAACCGGTCCCCACGTCCCTGTGATCCCGTGAAAGGGCGTGTGTTACTCGTAAACGTGCGGGGCCAGCGTGCCCACGAAGTCCAGGTTGCGGTACTTCTCGGCGTAATCCAGGCCATAGCCCACAACGAACTCGTTGGGGATGTCGTAGCCGACGTATTTGACGTCGATCTCCACCTTGGCGGCGGTCGGTTTACGGAAAGCGGTGCAGATCTCAACGCTGGCCGTACCCCGGGATTCGAGGTTGGACTTGAGCCATGACAGTGTCAGGCCGGAGTCGATGATGTCCTCGACGATCAGAACATCCTTGCCCATGAGGTCGGTATCGAGGTCCTTGAGGATCCGGACAACGCCGGAGGATTGGGTGCCGGAGCCATAGGAAGAAACTGCCATCCAGTCCATGCTGACGTGGCTGTGCAGGGCACGCGCCAAGTCGGCCATGACCATCACGGCACCCTTGAGGACACCGACGATCAGCAGTTCGCGGCCTTCGTAGTCCTTGTCGATCTGCGCCGCCAGTTCAGCGATGCGCGTTTGGATTTGCTCTTTGGTGTAAAGAACGTGCTTGAGATCTGCCTGGACGTCGTTTGAATCCACCAATGGCTCCTGTTTTGATGCTCGGGTGCGGCTACTGTTGGGGCGATTTCTGATGCCGGAATACTAGCTTCCCACAGCGTGCGGCCTCGCGGGGACCGCTGGTGGCCGAAGCAGCGGACCCTGGACCGCCGGAGGCAGCCCGTTCCTGCTCCAAATCGCTGAGGGACAATCGATAGACGCTGACGTGCCCGGGAAGTTCCACAGGCCCGGCCGAACCTTGCCGGCGAAGCAGCGCTTCCGCGGCTTGGAGCCGTCCGTACCCGGGTTGTTGGCCCCCGACGTCGGCAGCCGCCTTTGCGATGACGCGGAACCTCAGCGCCGCGGGAAGTCCGCGGACGGCGTCCTCCGGCAACCACGCGCCGTCGTCGGTTCGCTGCACCATCGAGAGATACGTCTCGTTTGCGAGATCCTCCAGGAAATCGGCGTCCTGCTGCAGGATTGCGGCTGTCCGTGCCAGAGATTCGGCAACGCCTGGCCCCAGCTTTTCTTCGAGGACGGGCATTACCTCGACGCGGGTTCGCGAGCGTGCGAAAGCCGAGTCACTGTTGCTCGGATCGTGCCACGGCTGCAGTTCCTCGACCTCGCAGATTTCCAGGGTGTCTTCCCGCCTTAGGCCCAGGAAGGGCCTTAGCAGGCGTCCCCGGGCGGGCCTCATGCCGGCCAAAGAACGGGTACCCGAGCCACGAGCCAGTCCCAGGAGCACCTGTTCGGCTTGGTCGTCCAAGGTGTGCCCGAGCAGGATTCGATCGCAACCAAGGTCATCTGCAGCATCTTCGAGTGCTGCGTGGCGGGCGTCGCGGGCGGCAGCTTCGGGCCCGAATCCAGTGGCGGCAACCTCCACGGTGCGCACTTGCACAGGTGAGAGGCCCAGTTCCCGCAAGACAGCTGCCGTCCGGGAAGCTACCTCTGCCGAGCCATCCTGCAGTTGGTGGTCAACAACCACACCGGCCACGGAAAGGGGATGTCCATCCACGTGTCCGCGCCGGGCGAAGTATCCAGCTACTGCTGCGAGCGCAAGTGAATCCGGTCCTCCGCTGCAGGCTACGAGAACACGTTCCGGGTAATCCGCAGCGGCCAAGGCGTTCTGCAACTGCTTGCGTGCCTTGCCGACGACGGGCGCCAAACGACCGGGCCGGCGTCGGCCCTTGCCTGTCGCTCCATTCTCGGAACCACGGCTGGAACCACCATCTGAGGGGCCATCAAATACGGGTGCGCTCAAAGCCCCATCCGCTCGAGCCACATCCTGGAATTGTGGATCTCTTCCTCGGTGGGGAGGTTTTCCGCCGAGTTCCATACCCGGTTGAAGCCTTCCATGCCGCCTACCTCAACAACCTCGCGCACGAACTTTGCGCCGTCTGTGTACTGGCGCATCTTGGCGTCGAGACCGAGGAGGTTACGGATGAACTTCTCAATGATGCCGCGGTCCTTGCCGCGATCATTGAACCGCTGGCGAATCGTCTTCACGGATGGGACGATGCTGGAATCGACCGCATCCATCACCACATTGGCGTGACCTTCGAGGAGGCTCATGACGGCAGTGATGTGGGATAGGGAAGCCTTCTCCTCAGGATCCTGCAGCAGGTCCAGAATGGCACCCCGGCTTGGCACGTTCCCTGATGCAGCGCGGTCCTTCAGGGACTTGGCTACGGCGGCTGCCCGTTCTACCAGGGAATCCATGTTGCCCAGGAGATGACCGCTGAGCTTTTCGATTTCGGCGAGCATGTGGTCCCGCAGCCACGGCGCTGCGGCGAACTGAACGCGGTGGGTTTGTTCGTGGAGGCATACCCAGAGCCTGAAGTCGTCCGGGTGCACATTGAGTTCGCGTTCCACGGAGATGATGTTGGGTGCAACAAGGAGCAGCCGGCCGCCCGAAGGAACGTTGGCGTCCGGGGCCAAGGCCGCGAAGGGATCGTATTGGCCCAGGACTTTACTGGACAGGAAAGCAAGGATGGCGCCGAGTTGGCTGCCCGTGATCGCCCCGCTGGCGGCGGCGGCAGCAGGTGACAGGGACAGGCTGCTGCGGGACTCCAGCATTTTCTCCAGAACAGGCTGGAGCATGACGGAGAAGCTCTGGGTGTTGGCCTTGGACCAGGAGGCTCGGTCCACGACGAGGACGTGCGAATCCCGCAGGTCCCGCGCCGCTTCAAGGCCGGTGATGTCGTGGACATGCGGGACGGAGATATCGGCGTTGAAGCGCAGGTTATCCACCGCCTTGCCGATCTCCCCCGCGCTCAGCGCGGGACCGGGCGGGGTAAGCCGGGCAGCCGTGGAGGCGGCCAGGTCCCAATTGATCAGGGACGGGGCCCCTGCTGACGAATCTCGGGCAGATGACACCATACGGTCCATCACACCACATGACTCTGACAACCGACCCTTAAGTTCGCTCCGCGCGGAGCGGCGGGAGTTTGCTGTTCCCTAACCGGGCTGGCGGCACCCACATGAGGCCAGCACCGACGCCGAGCGGTCCATCGCCTCCTTGTTTCCAGCCGCACCCGGTTCCAAGCCATTGCCGATGAACGAGAACACCAGCAGGCGTCCATCAGCGTCCACTACGTACCCGCTCAGCGCAATGACGGTGTTGAGCGTGCCGGTTTTGGCGCGGACAAGGCCTGCGCCCTGGGCTGTACTCGGGTCCACATACCTGTCGTCCAAGGTGCCCGTAAGGCCCGCCACCGGGAATCCGTCCAAGGCCGTCCTCAGGCTCAGGTCCGGTCCGCTGGTGATCGCGCGGACTACCTCGGCAAACTGGCGGGCAGTGACCTGGTTCTCCAGGGCCAGTCCCGAAACGTCGGCCAACTGCATTGAACCTGTGGCGATTCCCAACTCCCCCAGCCGCTGCCGCACGGCTGAAGTGGCGCCGTCGTACGTCGCCTCCCGACCGGAAGCAATGGCGGTCATCCGTCCGAGCGCCTCCGCCAGGAAGTTGTCCGAGGTCTCCAACATGAGGTCCACTTGCTCGCTCACAGTGGCGGACTCGGCGGCGGCCAGCACCGTGGCGGGGACACCCTTGCCACGCTCGACGCCGGGACTCACCTGGACACCGGCAGCCACCAACTGTTCGGCGAAAGCCTCGGCGGTGGTGACGGCCGAATCCTGTGGACGGGGCCCAGTGGTAACCGCGGGTGAGTAACGCCCGGAATTCAGGGCAAGGGAAAACAAAGGGGCGGTCTCGCCAGCAGCGACGTCGTCCAGACTCCACGCAGGATTGAGGGGCGCTCCGCTGAACAGCGAATCATCCACCTGCACCGTCACGGGTCCTTTGACACCGGCGGTAGCCAAGGAAGCGGCAGTATCGGCAGCCAGCGTTGCAAGCCCGGCCCGGCCCATCACGGCAGCTGGATCCGTGGCACCTCCGCCGAGCAGCACGTCCCCTCCCCCGGTCAGCACCACGGTTGACGCATCAGAACCGGACAGCACGCGGGTGGTAAAGCGGGATTCGGGACGGAGCGCCTTCAAAGCGGCGACGGCGGTCAACAGCTTCATGTTCGACGCCGGGATACGGTTGGCGTTGGCATCGCGGTCGAACAGGACCGTGCCTGTGGAGGCGTCCATGACAATGCCCGTAATGCTACCGGCACCGGAAGGTTTCAGGGCGTCATTCACAAGTCGCGAGAGCTCAGCCGGTACTGGCACGGGCGCATCTGCGTCCAGGGGAAGCACGCCGTTGGCCTCGGACAGGCGGTCAGGTTCCTGCTGCCATGGCGGCGCGGAAGGGGAGGACTTGGGTGCGCTGAGGAGTCCTGGCACCATGCCGACCACCACGATCGCGCCCAGGCACAGCAGAACCAACGTCAACAGCATCGGCCATTTCAAGCGCCCCCACGCCGTGGACACCCACTTCCGGGCACCCCCGTTTTTAACGCCCTTCATGCAGTTGCTTGGTCCTGTCAGTCCTGAAAATGTCCCCGCCGGTTCAAGAAACCCGGGCCTCTCGCTATATCCTCAATAGTAGTCGGCGGCGCTGGCTGCACTTTTGCATGCCGCGCCCCACCCCCACCCGTCAAGGAGCACGCCATGAAGCACGACGTGACCATCGAGATCCCCAAGGGATCGCGCGTCAAGTACGAAGTTGACCACGAAACCGGCCGCGTCCGCCTGGACCGCGTCCTCTTCACCTCCATGCAGTACCCCACGCACTACGGTTTCTTCGAGAACACCCTGGGCGAAGACGGCGACCCGCTGGACGCACTGGTGCTCCTGCAGGACTTCGACCTCCACCCGGGCGTCATTGTTGAGTCCCGCCCCATCGGCGTTTTCAACATGACCGACGACGGCGGCGGAGACGCCAAGGTCCTCTGCGTTCCGGTGGATGCACGCTTCGACCACATCCAGGAAGTCAGCGACGTCAGCGAATTCCTCATCAAGGAAATCGAGCACTTCTTTACCCGTTACAAGGACCTGGAGCCCGGCAAGTGGGTTAAGGCTGAGGGTTGGGGCGACCGCGCCGCTGCCGAAGCCGAGCTGGAAGCTTCCATCAAGCGCTTCTCGGCCGAAGGCCACTAGCAACACCTACGACGGCGGGTAGTGCTGTTCCCTGTGAACAGCACCACCCGCCGTCGTGCTTTAAGCAACGCGAGGTCACTTCTGGCCCTTTGTGGACCCCCACATGGGCCATAACTGACCCCGCGTTGTCCACATGGGTATCTCTCCCCATCGCGGCAGCTTCGGAGTCCCCCTAGGCTGGGACGAGACTTTACGACGCATGTAACAGGGGGTTCCACATGGCTGGGTTCTACGGCGCGGACATTGCGCAGCTTCGCAGTCTGGCCGGCGTCATGGGCAAAGCTGCCGATGCCATCAATCTGCAGAGCGCGCAGCTGTCCAACGCCATCAACTCCGCAACGGCGTGGCAGGGGCGCGACGCCACAGTCTTCAAGAGCGATTGGAACAGCCAGCACAGGCAGAGCCTGGTGAAGGCCGCCAACATGCTGAGGGACAACGCGAGCCAACTCAAGAAGAACGCCAACCAGCAGGAATTTGCCAGCCACAATGACGGCTCGGGTACATCTGTGGGCGTCCTTGCAGATGTCTACGACACAGCAACGGGTGTCAAGGAACTCGGCGCGCAGCTCTGGACTGCTTACAAATACGGCAAGCTCGGCCATGCCGAATGGGTCAAGACCCGCGAGGTACTCACCAATTGGCGGGCTGGCGGTACAGTCCTGCGGGATGCCTTGAGCGCCCTGCGCAGCGGCGAGAAGGTCACTGACGTGATCACCGACCTCAAGGCCAACATTCCTTACAGCCAGGCTTTCCAGGACGCCTCGAAGTTCTCCAAGGGCCTGCGAATCGCCGGAGCCTTGGCGGCGCCATTGAACATCGTGGGCGGCATCAGCGACATGATCAGTCCCGAGCACGACGGCTGGCGCGGTACTGGAGACCGGGTGGCCGGCGGCCTGTCCGTAGTAGGCGGCGTGGGCAGCATCATGCTGATGACCGCTGGTGGTGCAGCCTTGCTGGGGCCCATCGGCGCCCCGATCGTGATCGGCGCAGGCATCGTTGCCGGCGCCTGGGCCTTGGGCAACCTGGTGGCGGACAACTGGGATTCCATCAGCAACTTCGCCCGGAACCCCGGCAGTTACATCGCCGACGGCGCCCGGGAAGTAGGCAATTTCGCCAAGGATGTAGGCAGTAAGGTTGCAGACGGGGTCGGTAATGCCGCCAAGTCAGTCGGAAACTTTGTCGGAGGGATATTCGGATGACCACGAGCACCATGAATTGGACCGAGCGGGATGTACAGGCTGCAGCGAAGGTTCTGGCGTCTGCCAGCGCCACAGGCAAGGCCCTGACGACCTTGACCGATGAAGAGGTTGTTGCCTTGGACGGCGTCCAGCACGAGCAAATCGTGGCCCTTCCATGGCTCACGGCACAGGATGCCAGCAAAGAGCTGATGTGCGCGGTGGCCTTGCGCGGACTGCTCGCCAAGGAACTCGTCTACCCCGTGGTCTTTGAAGGCGAGACCGAGCCCACCCGCCTGCACGCAATTGAGGAAATCACCGGTGCCCTGACGCTGCGCCGCAGTGGCAGCAGCGTGGTCTCCGTTGAACGGACCGTTTCCACCGGCAAGCGCTGGCTCTATGGCTACATCCACGACGACGGCGTGCTCCTGGAGGAAGTGGACGAAGGCGGGCTGCACGGCTTCACTGTTGTCACCCGTGATCAGTTGGCTCCGCGCCTTGCTGAATTTGTTGACCCGAACACGGCCGCCCACCGCGACACCGATCCCACTGTTTATACGGAGGCTGCGTTCGAAGAATATGCTGCAACGGCCCTTGCCGATACCCAGGCGGCCAGCAACGTGGTGGTCTTCAACACTGACACGAACGAGTTTCCGACTGTCACCGTGTACACCGGTCCCACCAGCGTGCACGTCCTTACTCCCCGCGTAACTCCCAGCGTAGAAGGCGAATCTGTCTCCCTTGAGTTGAAGGAGACGTCCGCATCCACCCTTGCCCGCGTCCTCGGCGGGTTGGCTGGGCTGGCCTGACCCATGAGCAATTCGAAGCCCCAAACCGCTACTGGCTTGGTTGATGCCGTCAACGGCCGCCCTGTACGCCGCCATTCCGAGACTGGCGCATACTTCGTGAAAGCGTCCGGAGGAGCCCACTTCTGGGGCCGCGTTCTTGACGCAATCGTGTTTCTTGCCGGGTACGGCGTCCTGGCCACGATCGTGGCCGTTGCACGCAATGCCATGATGAACAGTGGCTCGCTCCTGGCCTTCAATGACGGCTTCTGGCTGACCCTCTACATTGTTCTCTGGTTCGTTGGCTTGTTCGTTTACGGCATGATCTGGGGTACAGCGGGCAGTGTGGGAGATGCTGCCGCGGGCATGCGCTCGGTACGGATCAAGGACGGCTCGACGGCGGGTGCCTGGTTGGGCGGCTGGCGTGCCATCTGCTGGTCCTTCTTCCCATTCTTCGTGGTGATGCTGATTCTTGCGGCGTTCAGCGGGAGCTCGGACGATACGTGGGATCCGAAGTTCGCCGCTCTTGACCGACGATCCGGCGTGGCACAGGGCCGGCAGCCGGTCCCGGACCCCAAAGTGGTCGCCGCGCAGCAGCTAAAGAAATAAGAAAAATAAGCCCTTGCAGAGCGGCTACCAGCCGGTAGCATGTGATCCACTATGTTCACGCTGACCATCAACCAACGCGACAGCCGCCGTGACGGCGACCTCGTGCCCGAGCTCCTCAAGGACCTGCGGCATATTCCGGCACGGCTCGACTTCGACCGTTCGGTTGAGGATGAGGTGCAAGGCATCGTCGAGTCCGGCCACCAAGCTGTTGACACAGCGCTGATCGCCCTTCGGACCGGCCAGTGGTATGTGGGAATCGGCGTCGGGCCCATCAACGAGCCCCTTCCCAACCTTGTCAAAGACGCTTCCGGGCACGGCCTTGTCTATGCACGCCGGGCTGTTGACCGTCTCCGCAACGGGAAGGAACGGGTCCCCGTTGCCGTTGATGGCCCTTTTACGGCCTTGGCAGCAGAAGCCGAAGCAGTGCTGCGGCTCCTCGGACACATCGTGCAGCACCGAAGCGCGGCCGAGTGGCGGGTCCTGGACCTTCTCACTCCTGGAGTCCGCGGCCAACAAAAGGCTGTTGCCCAGGAACTCGGCATCACGACGCAGGCCGTCAGCAAAGCACTTGCCCGCGCGCAGTGGGCGGAGGAACACGCTGCCCGTCCGGCCGCGGCGCGTCTGCTGCAGATGATCCTCGAAGTGCGCTAACCGCCCCGCGCACCCAACCTCGAACCCAACCGCGGAACCCAACTGAGTCGCAGTTAAGCCCGTTCTGAGAGCTCAAAACGGGCTTAACTGCGACTCAGTTGGGTGGGTAACGCGATTGGGTGGGTAGCGCGATTAGGTGAGTAACGCGATTACTGGTTGCCGAGGTTCTCCTTGGCCATGGCGGCGCGGTCCTGAACATCTGCAGCAGCGGCCTGGCCTTCGTCCTTAACGTTGGCAGCTGCTTCAGTGGCGCTGTCTTTGACGTTCTGGACTGCGTCCTGTGCCGGCTCCTTGAGGTGCTCGGCCATCTCCTGGGCTGCGTGGCCCAGTTCCTCGGTCAGGGGCTGGGCTGCTTCCTTCACTGCCTGCGCAGCCTCGCGCTCCTTGTCGGACGGCGGAATGAGGGCCGAAACCAGCAAACCGGCGCCGAAGGCGATCAAGCCGGCAGCAATGGGGTTACCTTGGGCCTTTCGTGTGATCACCTGTGGTGCATCACCAATGTCAGAGACCACTCCGGAAACAGTGTCCTGGGCCTGGTGGGCAACATGGCCCGCCCTGTCCTGAACATCGTCGCGGGCGCCAAACACGGCCGTCTTGATCCTGTCTACCCTCCGGTTGACGATGTGCGAGGGCGTGACCTTGTCGGCAACGGCGTCAACGTTGGTACTGAGCCGCCTGCGAGTTTGTTCGATGTCGGCGCGCAGGGCGTCGGGGTTCTGCGTCATCGTGTCTCCTCAGTATTCGGTTTGAAGGTTGGAGGTATTTCCTTGACTGTCTCGGTGGTGCGCGGCATGCCCTTGATGGTGTTCAACTCTTTGCGACCCATCGAGGCCAGCACTGCTGCGACTATGCCCCAAATGACCGCCACAACAACTGCGGACCATCCCAGGCCGATGAGCTGACCCAAGGCCCACCAAAGCGCCAGGGAAAGGAACAGCATGGTCAGATGCCCGGCCCAAGCGGCTCCGGCCATCATCCCGGCGCCCTTTCCGGCCTTGGTGGCCGATTCCTTGAGCTCTACCTTGGCCAGCTCAACTTCCTGTCGCATCAACGTGGAGACGTCGCGCGTCAGGTCGCTCAGCAGTTCGCCGAGGGGTACGGATTCGGCTTTCATATGGGCTTCGGTGGGAGGAAGGTCGGCAGGACTACTCATCGGGGACCTCCATATACGGGATCATCGGGATCGCTGGGATCGTCGGGACCCACAAGTGGATCTCCTTGCGCCTTAACTCCACCGGCGTCGGTTTCCGGGTAGGGCATGGTTGATCCTTCAAGGCCACCCGTGGTGCCCGCGCCGTATCCGGCGTCAGTTCCAGCACCCGCGCCGTATCCGGCGTCAGTTCCGGCACCAGCGCCATATCCGGCGTCTGTTCCGGCACCGGTTCCGTATCCAGCACCAGTTCCAACGCCCGTCGTTCCGTATCCTGCTGTGGTCGCCTGGGGCCCGGGCAGATCAACGGCCGGAGGAGACACAGCGCCACCCTGGGTCGGGTAGTACTGGGCACGCGGGGTGGTATCCGCCGTTCCCGTCATGGGCGAGTTGTCCGCCATTCCCCGGCCCAAACGGCCGGCGAGGACACCCGCACCGGCAGCCAACAGCAAGAACGTGCCGGGCTTACGCCGGGCAAAGCTCTTTACCTCATCCAGGAGTGAACCGGGATCCCGGTTCTCCAACCAATGGGCAACCGAGGAGGAGCGCTGGGCCGCTTGCTGTACCAGGTCCGTGGCGACTCCGCCATCCTGGGTCGAATTGGCCATGGTGTGTAGTTCGTCGGAAATGGACCGCAAGCCCTCCGCAATCCTCTGTTGTTGGGTAGCGGCCTGGTCGGTCAACTCGCCCTTGGTTTGCGTCAGCAATTGCCGGGCGTTCATCTTGACCTCTTGGGCCACGTTTCCGGCTTCGGCCTTGGCTGTTTCGACCACACCGCCAGCAGCATCGCGCGCTGTGCCGGCGACTTCGGCCGCTTCCTGCTTGGCCGATTCGACGGTTCCCGTGCCGGATGTGGTCCCGGTTCCCCCGGTAGTGCTTCCGTAGCCGGTAGTCCCCGCGCCAGCATCGGTTTCCATGCCAGTGGTGTCGGTTTCGACCGGTGAGTCCAGGTAACTTCCCGAGTAAGGCTCGGTCCCGGCGGGGACCCCAGTCCGTGGCGCCGCGAAGCTTCCGTCCTGCGGCGATTGGCTCTCAGTCATTGTCGCTCTCTTTCCACAGTTGGCAGGCTGCGGACAGCAGCCGGGATAGTAAGTATCGTTACTATCAATGGGTGTGTACCCGCTTGCCGGGGATTCAATCGCCAGATTCTGAAACGAAATCCCAGCTCGACACGCGCAGCAAGACCCGTCTACGTTGGACCAATGAGCCACAAGCCCTCCAGGCGACGGCTGATTCCCGCGCTTCGAAAAACTGTCACGCGCCACCGGCTCCTGTTCGCCGCCAAAACCGCTGCAGCCGCCGGACTGGCCTGGTATCTCGCGCCATTCATGCCTGGTCCTGCAGCGTCCTACCCCTACTACGCACCGCTCGGCGCACTCGTGAGCATGCATCCCACGGTGGCAGACTCCGCCAGACACGGTCTGCAGAGCCTCATGGGCCTGGTTCTGGGTATCGGCATGGCTTTTGCGGTGACCACGGTGGCAGCGCCGACGGCGTTGGCAGTTGCCGTGGTGGTGGGATTGGGCGTCATCATCGGCGGTCTCCCCCGGCTGGGCACCGCCTCCGAATGGGTTCCCATGGCCGCCTTGTTCGTCCTTGTCCTTGGGGATTCCAACGCGGAGGGCTTCTCCTTTGCCTACGTCCTGCAGATGGCAATGGGCGTTGCCGTTGGCTTCGCTGTGAACTGGCTGGTGTTCCCGCCGTTGCACCTCGAAGGAATCGACCCGGCCCTGGCCGGGCATCAGCGGGCCTTGTCCAAACAATTGCAGGACATGGCCCGTGCCATGGAGGAATCCTGGCCGCCCAACCACGAAGCCTGGGCAAGCCGTAGCGGCGAGCTGTCAGCAACCGCCGCTGCCGTGCGGACTGCCGTTCATGAAGCGGAGCTCAGCGCAAAGGCGAACCCCAGGAGCCGGCGTCGTGCTGGCCGCCTACCGAGCGATCTGGCTGGATTGCGGATAGTGGAACGGCTGACCTTCCATGTCCAGGACATCACGGACGTCCTGGCCAGCGTGATCTGGGAAGAGGATGCGGGGACAGTCATCCCGGACAGCGTCCTGGCCAACCTGTCCGAGGCGCTGGAGGCCGTTTCCCGGGTGATTGATCAGTGGCGGGGCGGGGATGACGAGGAATTGAAAAGCCATTTAGCGGAGGCGAAGGACAGCATCTCGGAACTCGGGGATGCGGTCACGGAAGCTGCAGCTGGCCAGGCGTCAGTGAACGCTGCGGCGTCAGTGGCCATGAGTTTGCGCCGGATCATCACGGTGGTATCCCCTGCGGATTAGGTCCATACACACCAAAAACTAGCGTGGCGTCAACGGTGGCGAGGCTTTCCGCCCCTTGCCGGCAGTGAGGCCATCCAGCACTTCGGTCAGCGCCTCCAGCGACGAGCGATGCGGCATCCAACCCAGGAGGCGGTGGGCGCGGCTTGTGTCCATAATGGGTGCCCCGGCCGCCATGTCCACCCAGCCGCCGTCGGTTACCTGCAACCGCAAGCGCCAACTGACCTCGACGACGGCGCGCAGCACCGGGAGCGGTAACGGCAACTGCCGCCGGGCGTTGAGGATCCAGGCGAGGGCGTTGGGGTCCAGCACGGGCTCCGCGGCGATGTTGAACGCTCCTTCTGCGCGACGTTCCAGCACGCGCCAGTAGGCATCGGCGACGTCGTCGGCGTGAACGGCCTGAAAAATCAGCTCGTTGGGAATGGGGAGAATGGGCAGCCACGGCTTACGGGGAATGAGCCGCGGGAGAACGCTCCCCAGGAAGTAGCGACCCACTTCGCTGCCTGCCTCGGCGCTGAAGATCAGTGCCGGGCGTAGGCGAGCCACCACGATATCCGGATTTTCTTTGGCAAAACCATCCAAAAGCCGCTCTTGCGCTGCCTTGTCCACGCTGTAATGGGATCGCCTGATACCGCCGGCCGGCCACCCTTCCTTGGTCCGTTGATCCTTGGGGGCGGGCGAATAGGCACCAACCGATGAGGCACAGACGACGTGCTTCAGGCCGGCCTTCCTGGCCGCGCCCAATACGTGGGCTGTTCCTGCCACGTTGGTCCGGCGCAGAAGTTCGCGATCGTGATTTGGCTGGATCTGCCAGGCCAAATGCACCACGGCGTCGGCACCTGCGAAAGCTTTCTCCAGTGCTTCCCGGTCCCTATAGTCGCCAACATCCAGCTTGTGCCATTCCACCGCGTTGTAAGGGGCTGCGCTCTTGTCGGGTTCGCGCCGGGCTATCCCCACGAGGTCAAGGGCCGCGCCCTCTTCCGAGCGCGCAGCCTGCAACCGCTTCAACAACGCCGTACCTGCGTTACCGGTGGCTCCCGTGATGACTATGCGCATGAAACTCTCCCTTCACGTTCCTGCAAGGCCATTCAGGCATGCGGGTTCTCTCCTGTGGAGCGAATACGCTCCAGTACCGCCGTCGTGGAGTGTTCCGGGACATAATCCAAAATCGTCACCGTGCCGCCATAGCGCTCCACAGCCGCGGTCTCGGCCAGCATTTCCGGCGTGTAGTCGCCACCTTTGGCGTACACATCGGGCTGCAGCATCTCGATGAGCGGGATGGGAGTTGGGGTATCGAACACCGTGACGTGGTCCACGCAACTGAGCGCGGCGATCACGGCGGCACGGTCCGCCTCGGGATTCACGGGCCGGTCCTGCCCCTTGAGCTGCCGCACCGAGGAATCGCTGTTAAGTGCCACCACCAGGACATCGCCCAGTTGCTTGGCCTGGTTCAGGTAGCGGGTGTGGCCGCGATGCAGGACGTCGAAGCATCCATTGGTCAGCACGATCCTCCGGCCCTCCCTGCGATGGGCCTCTATTTGCCTGGCCAGTTCGTCGGCAGTCAACGCAGTATCGGCGAACCCGCCGAGGTGACGGGCAAGTTCCTCCGTGGTGCAGACGGAGGTGCCTGGCCGGTGGACCACCACATCAGCTGCGGCCTGGGCAAGGTCAACGCTGGTAGTCAGGGGCAGCCCGGCCGCCCGCGCCAAGGTCAGCGCAGCCACAAAGGTATCGCCCGCACCGGAAGCCTGCTTTTCGGCTTCCGGCCTGGCCCAGGTCCGGTGGTTGGCGAGGGATCCGTTCTTTTCGTCACCGCTTGCGTCCGGATCGCTGGAACGCAGCGTCAGTGTCCCGTCACGGTCCAAAGTCACGACGACGGCGCCCGCACCTGAGGCGCGAAGGAGCTGGTCCGCGTGGGCCTCCACGAAGGGGCAGCGTGCAGCGCCACCGGGAAGCTCTGTTCCGAGCAGCCCGGCAGCTTCCTGGGCGTTCGGGGTGGCAAGATCCGGTTTGAGGTCGGCCCACCGGGCAGGATGATGGGCGTCTACCACCAGGAGGGTGCCCTGCTTGTGGCTGGAGCCAGGGTGCGAACCAGTCTGAGGACTACGTGCGGGTCCGAGCGCATCCATCAAAGCGGCACGCACCGGCCCCACCAAGGCACCGGCCTCATAGTCACAGAGCACCACGGCGTTGGAACCCGCCAGTGCTCCCGGAATGGCGGCCGCCAACTCCTGGAGGCCCTCCGGGGGAACGTCATTGGCGGCGTCATCCAGGCGAAGCATCACCTGGCCGGCGCTGCTTATCCGGAACTTGGTGGTGGTGATCATGCCGGGATGCTGCACCACGCCTGATATGTCGATGCCGGCAGCCCCGAGTCTCCCAAGGAGCTCCTGACCCGCAGTATCCTGGCCGACCAGGGAGACAAACCTGACGTCCGCGCCAAGGGCCGCCAGGTTCATGGCAGTATTTGCGGCTCCCCCGGGGGCGAAGTCGCGGCGCTTGACCTGGACCACTGGGGCGGGAGCTTCGCGGCAAAATCGCTCAATCAGCCCATCCCACCAACCATCCAGGATGGCGTCCCCGACGACTGTCACAACCGGCCGTTCCTCGGCCAAGCGGTGGGGGAGCCATTCGGCCAAACCTTCTTGATTGGATAGGCGTGCCATTGGGTACCTTCCGGTAGAGGCGGCATGTTCCTGCTCCCCTCAGGTACCCCACAGCCCGCGGTTCACACGCCGGGTTCGGTAGTTTTCCACCACCTTTGACGAAGGGAAGTCCAGATGGTCGTTCAACCGAATTCAGGCGTTGGCCCGGTGCTGGAGAAGTTCCCGGACGTGGAACGGATTGCGGTCCTCAGGGGTGGCGGCCTGGGCGATGTGATCTACGCATACCCTGCGCTCTATGCCCTGAAAGCGGCCTATCCTGAAGCCGCGATCACGCTCCTGGGCACGCCGATCCACGCGGCTTTGGCGGCCGGGACGGATGGGCCCATTGACGACGTCGAAATCCTCCCCTTCGCCAAAGGCGTCCGCGACCGCGACCACAAAGACGGCGGCCCAAATGACGGCGATCAAAACGACGGCACCGAAGACAGACTTGCCCAGGAGGAATTCTTCTCCGCCATGCGCGCCCGCAAGTTCGACCTCGCGCTGCAAATGCATGGCGGCGGCCGGTACTCCAATCCTTTCCTGCTCCGTCTCGGGGCGCGACACACAGTGGGCACCCGAACCAAGGACGCAGAACCCCTGGAGCGGAATCTCGACTACATCTACTACCAAAACGAGCCTGACCGATGGCTTGAGGTAGCAGGCCTGGCGGGCGTCCCCACCATCATTTCTCCGCCCTTACGGCCCCTGCCCGAATACCAACAAAGCGTCCAAAGTCTGCTTAATCCCCAACGGGGTCCCCTCCTGGTGGTCCACCCAGGCGCCACCGATCCGCGGCGGCGATGGCCGGCGTCGTACTTTGCTGAAGCTGCGGCGAGCATCGCGCAGGAAGGCGCGCAAGTGTTGGTGGTGGGTGACCGCTCCGAAAAGGCGCTGGCCCAGGAAGTGGCAGAACTCGCGGCAAGGCAACTGACGAACAAGGAGGCCGTCCGATCAGTTGCCGGCGAACTGGAAATCGGCGAACTCGCGGCGCTCTTGGACGCAGCCACCGTAATGCTTGCCAGCGACAGTGGTCCCCGGCATTTGGCGCAAGCCCTCGGAACACCGAGCGTCGGGATCTTCTGGGTAGGCAACGTCTTCAACGCAGGGCCCCGAGGCCGGAGCCTGCACCGTATCCACATGTCGTGGGTGACCCAGTGCCCGGTGTGTGGGGCGGACGTGACCCAGGTGGGCTGGTCCGCACAGCACTGCGGCCACGACGACACCCTGATCAGGGGCATCGCCGTGGCCGACGTTGTTCAGGACGTGCATGACCTTATGGCCACGAGCCTTCTTCTGCGGGGCAAATAAGGAGCTCGCGGACCTCGCTGCCAAACGGCTGCGACAACGCGAACACCACGGCTTGCGCCACATTCGCGGGATCGTTGAGCTTGGAGTCGTCCTGCGGCTTGTATTGTTCGTCGCGGTCATCAAAGAAGTGTGTCTTCATGCCTCCCGGGATGATGGTGGTGACACCAATGACTCCCCCGGTTTCAGCGGCCAATGCCCGGCTGAATCCTATGACGCCGAACTTGGAGGCGCAGTACGCCGTCGCGTCCGGCAGAGCCCGTAAGCCGAGGGTTGAGGCGATGGTGATGGCCCGGCCCCGGGATTCCTTCAAGTAGGGCAACGCCGCACGGACCACGGAAACCGTGCCCAGGAGATTCACTCCAATCACCTTTTCCCACTCGGCTGCGGGAACGTCGGCCAGCTTGCCACAGCGGTCGATGCCCGCGGCGGTCACCACCCCATCCAGGCCTCCGAGGCTTTCGGCTGCCTCCTTTACGGCCGCCTCCACTGATTCACGATTGGAGACGTCGACTTCGAGGGCTTTCGCGCCGGAGACGTTGCTGATGTTGCGGTCGAAGACGAAGGGAGTTCCTCCGGCGTCACGGATGGCATCGACGATTGCAGCGCCGAGGCCCGAGCCGCCTCCGGTGACGATGACGCGGCCGGGAATTTGCGTGTTCATACGGTTCCTTTCGGTGGTCGATTCTTTGTTGGCAGGTACGGTCAGCTGACTTTGGCCAGTGCTTCAGCCAGGCCGCTGGTGGAGCGGGCCGGATGGAAGGGCACCGTAACGCAACGCCCTCCCCACGCAGCCACGAGGCTGGCTTCCGGCAATTCATCGGGTTCGTAATCTCCGCCTTTGACCCAGATATCGGGCCGGAGTTGGTTCAGGCAGGCTTCGGGGGTGTCCTCATCGAAAACCACCACGGCATCAACGCAGGACAACGCGAGCAAGAGCTCTGCCCGGTCCTCCATGCTGACGATCGGCCGGTGCAGGCCCTTGAGGCGCCGCACAGAATCATCGGAATTCAGGCAAACGATGAGGCAATCGCCCATACTGCGGGCTGCGGCCAACGTCCTGGCGTGACCGGCATGGAGGAGGTCGAAGCAGCCGCCGGTCGCCACGACGGTCCCGCCCGTCGCGCGGACTGTCCGCGCGAGTTGAATTCCGGGTTCCAGGCCCGGAAAGCGGCCAAAAAGCTCGACGACGGGACTCGCCTTTGCGCTTACAGGCTGGCTGGCTGGCCCGTCGCCTCCGGTTGCAGCGTTGCTCGTATCCATGGTCAGGGTGGACGCCCCACCCTTGGCGAGGAACGCAGAGGCATCCTCAACAGCCCTGGCCGCGGCACCAGGCAGCTCGAGCCCCAGCCCCAAATACACGGCAAGGCTCCCAGCCAAGCGGTCTCCGGCGCCGCAAGGATCGTCCACGATTGTTTTCGGAGCGGGGATGATCTTGCCCGGCCCCGCAGCCTCCACCAAGACTGCACCGTCTTGGCCGGTCGTGACCAGGACGGCATTGCTGCGCCAGCGATCCAGCAAATGTTTCCCTGCGCCCTCCGCACCAGACGTGGACGGATCCAGCCCGCCCGCCTTCACAGCGGCGCGCGCCTCTGCGAGGTTGGGCGTCACGACGGCCATACCCGGCACCGGCTCCGAACCGGCGGGGTGCGGATCCCACACCACGGGGACGTGGCGGGCAGCATCGGCGAGCGCAGTGCGGATATCAGTATTGGCGGTGATTCCGCGGCCATAGTCGGCCACGATAACCGCTTCCGCCGAGGCAATGGCTGCGAGCATTTCCGCGGTGCATGACGGCGAAGGAGCTGGCGCACATCCTTCATCGAACCGGACCATGGGGTGGGTTCCAATACGCACGCGCGTCTTGGTGGGCGTTGGGGCGAGCGGGGCTCCGGTGAGTATAGCGACGCCGGTCAGGGCGCGCCTGACGTGGCTGGCGCCGTCGTCGTCCGATAGCGCGGTGACCAGGGCGACGTCGTGACCGTCGCGTGCAAGGAGGGTAGCCACGAGACCCGCGCCGCCGGCCCGACGCCGGATATGGGCGACGTCCACAACGGGGACAGGCGCGTCGGGGCTGAGCCGCGTGGCGGTGCCGTTGATGTCAACGTCCAGGAGGAGGTCACCTACCACTGTCACTTTCATGGCTGCGCTCCGTCTCCGATCGTGCCGGGCGCAGTCCGCCTCGCGACTTCGGCATCGAAGGCACGGCACACCGCATGGACGGCAATGAGGTGGCCTTCCTGGGCGTTGGCGGCGATGGCGTCCACTGTGATGGCTTGATCGCAGGCGTCGGCCAGCGGGTTGGGGCCAGCGCCCGTCAGCGCCCAGGTGGTGATGCCGCGTTCGCTTGCGGCCCTGACGGCGTTGAGGAGGTTGGGGCTGCGTCCGCTGGTGGAGAGCAGGATGAGGACGTCCCCTGCCCGGCCGTGTGCCCTGACCTGGCGGGCGAAGACTTCCTCGTAGCCGTAGTCGTTGGACAGTGCCGTGAGGGCAGAGGTTTCGGCGTGCAGGGAAATCGCCGAGAAGGGCGCGCGTTCGGCATCGAACCTGCCCACGAGTTCGGCGGTGAGATGCTGGGCTTCGGCCGCCGATCCCCCATTACCGGCGGCCAGCAGCCGTTGTCCGGACAGGAGCCGGTGGGCGAGTTCTGCTCCCCATTCGGAGAGGCGGGCGGCTTGCGAGCGCAGGGACTCAAGCGCTGGAAGTACGTTGTCCAGATGCGCGGCAACCTCTGCTGCGATCTGCGGTCCACGTGCGGCTGTGTAGGCAGACCCGCTCCAGCCCACGGGCACGGTATCCGGGACGGGCTGCGTGGTGGGCGTGATTCTCTTGGGAACTGTCGATTCTGTGGTCACAGCGCTGTTCCTTCCAGTGGTTCCAGGCCTTCCCCAGCCTGCCGGGACAGACCCGCGGCCAAGACGGACCGGTACGCTTTCTCGGTGTCTGCGGCGATCCGGTCCCAGGAGTAGCGGGAGCGGGCACGCCGGTTTCCGGCCCGACCCATTTCGGCACGCAAGGTGGGGTCGGCGAGGAGCCGACCCACGGCGTCGGCAATTGCTTCGGGGTGCCGCGGAGGTACGTGCAGTCCGGTTTTCTGGTCGACGACGGTCTCCCGGAGTCCGCCGACAGCCGCGGCCACAACGGGCACGCCGCAGGCCATGGCCTCGAGGGGAACAATGCCGAACGGTTCGTACCATGGCGTGCAGACCACGGCGTCGGCGCTGCGGAAAATTCCGGGCATCGCGTCGCGCGGGACCTGGCCCCGCATGGTCACTTTGTCCTCCACGCCAAGTTCTTTGGTCAGCGCGCGTAGTCGCTGGGCTTCCGGGTCCTCTTCGAGGTTCAGGGCGTCGCCGGAGCCCCCGACGATCAGGAGCTCGACGTCGTCGAAGCCAGCGTCGGCCAGGAGAGGCAAAGCCTGGATCACCAGGTCCACGCCCTTCCTGGGAACCAGGCGGCCAACACTGAGGATGCGGTGTGTGCGGGACCTGCTTTCTGGTTCTCCTGTGCCTGGGAAGAGGTTAAGGTCCACGCCGCAGGGCGCAATGGAAATCCTTGACCGGCCTATGCCCAGCGCTTTGAGCTCAAAAACCTCGTCAGGGCAGGTGGCGATTACCCAGTCCGCGGTGCGCCCTACCCACGGCTCAAGCCAGGCACGCGCGGGTGGGCTGGTGTCAGCTGAACCTTGGTGCCTGCGCTTGACCGAACCCAGTGCGTGGAAGGTCTGAACTACTGCGATCGGCTCAGCTGCACCGGCCCGCCTGGAAGCCTGGATCGCGGCCAGTCCGGACATCCAGAAATGCGCGTGGACTACGTCCGGGACCAAGCCCGACCAGTCCCGGCAGATGCCATCAGCCAGTTCACCCATGAACGGAAGCAGCTCGTCCTTGGGGATGTGGCGCGCCGGACCGGCGTCGACGTGTACCACGGTGAGTCCCGGCGCAACCTGCACCTTTGCAGGCAGATCCGGATCATCCCGCCGCGTGTACACGGTGACCTGGTGGCCACGGCTGGCCAGGCTTGATGAAAGAGCCGCCACGTGGACGTTTTGCCCC
Organism: Paenarthrobacter sp. 2TAF44; assembly: GCF_052114885.1. NCBI lineage: Bacteria > Bacillati > Actinomycetota > Actinomycetes > Micrococcales > Micrococcaceae > Paenarthrobacter > Paenarthrobacter sp. 2TAF44. Next base: position 32,397 of record NZ_JBFRFP010000016.1, read on the forward strand.
CCGGCGTCAACGCCTCCCAAGGCGGCCAATGGACTTGCGTGTTCGGAAACCATGGAGATTTTCATGGGTGCGTCCTCTCTGTGTCATGGCTGACGGACTCCGGGCCGGGTTGCGGGCGGCGTTCCGTGTCGGGGGGCTGGTTGTCGGGGATCTGCTTTTCGGGGAGGAAGTGGTTGGTAGGGCGGGCCGTGGGGAGATCGGCCAGGAGTTCATCCCAGGCCTGATGAAATTTCCCCAGCCCATAGCTTTCCAAGGCTGCAGCCCGGGCCACCATCCCCATCGCGTAGGCGTCATCGGGCTCATCCAACAGGCGCCGCGCGAACCGTTGCAGTTCGTCCAGGCTGTTCGAAACAAGGCCGGCTCCCGGAGGGATGGCGCGCGTCGCCTCCGTGGTTGCCAGCGCCAGAACAGGCATACCCAGGTGCATGGCTTCGAGCAAGGCCAACCCGAGCGATGTCCAGCGAAGGGGATGCAGGTAGAGCCGGCAGCGGGCGAGTTCCTGATGCAGCCGTGGCGCGGGTACATCACCTGAGATCCGCAGGCGCTCCTCACTCAGGCCGAACCCCTTCAGGTTCAGCGCTTCCGGCAAGGCCTCCGTCCCCATTCCGAACACCCTCAACGGCCCCACTCCAGCGAAGCCAGGGAGGAGGTCCGTACCCGTCACTCGGCCGCGACGGACGGGTTCGTTGACCACCACTCCCATCTCTTCGCGTTCACCGGTATAAAGCCGGCCCGGATCGGGGATGCCGTGCTCGATTACAACTGTTGGCGTGGATCCGGTGTCCCAGAAGAGTTGGTTGAAGTGCGTCACATGGACCACGGGGATAGTGTGCTGATCTGCCAAGGGATGGAGCGTGAATGGAACGTCGCCTTTGGGAGTGTTGTGCTCAAGGTAGACGGCAGGCAGGTCCACCCCGGGCCTGCGACCAAGCTTCCGAGCAACGGCGGCGATCTCCTCCGGACGTTGCAGGACCACAACGTCCACGCTGTCCGGATCAACGGTATCGAGGTCAATTTCCTGCGCGGCGACCGGCCACTCACGGCCGCCTCGCCCCAAACCCCAGGCCCCGCCGTCGGGCTCGACAGGAAGGAGGTATTCGTGCGGGCCCCTGACGAACGCCTCCATCCATCCTCCGTGGATGTGCCAGACCAGAATCCTCATGGTTTCCACACCTTTCTTCGGGTGCTGAGGGAGGAGACTCCCCCCAACAGCCGTTCCACCGCCTCCAGGACTTGTTCAGGGGTAACTGAGCTCAGGCACGGGTGGCCCGGGACCGGGCATACGCGAGCCCTGGTGTTCCTGCAGGCTGCTTCCTGGTCGCCAAGCAGTTCCATCGGAACGCCGTAGGGCGCCCAGCGGATGGCAGGAACCACAGGTGAAAACAGGCACACCACCGGCGTGCCGACCGCTGCGGCCAGATGGGCGGGCCCCGTGTTGCCGGTGACGACGACGGCGGCCCCCGCGAGTACCTTTGCCAGCGTGCGCAAGTCTGTCCGGCCGCCGAGATTGTGTGCCGAGGGTCCTGCAACGGTTGCCGTCAGCGACGTTTCGCCAGGCCCTCCCGTGACCACCACGCGGTGCCCATACGCTTCAAGGAGTTCCACGGTGGCTGCGTGGTGGAGTGCGGGCCACGCCCTCGCCGGAGCGGCTGCACCGGGGTGGACCACGATGTACGGGCCCTTTTGGGTGAGTTCGTCCACCAGCTCCTCGGGTTCGTCCAGCGGGTTGATGTGCAGCTTGCCGTCGTCGCCGCGGGGAAGCTGGAAGCCCGCTGCCTGTGCAATCCCCAAAGCACGCACCACTTCAGGCTGGTCCTCGGGAAAGTCTTCGCCCGGTTTCAACCGGACGTCCAGGAGGGAGCCGGCGTAGTCAGTGGAGGCGCCCGTGATGCGCTTGACGCCTGCCAGCCGCAGCAGCAGTGCCAACGGAAGCGGGGACTGGTGGAAGGACGTGAGGATCACAGCTTCCTCAATCCTGGAGCTGCGCACGAACTCAATCAGGCCATTGGTCAGCTCAGCCGTCACGGCTGGCCCCGGATTGACGATCCATGGGCACGGCCACGTGTGGACCTGGGTTACTCCGGGGAGCATCTCCGCAGCGCCGGCGCCCTCGGGCCCGCAGAGAAGGACGACGTCGTTGCGTCGGCTGCCGTCCGGCCTGCTTCCGTTCGCCACGGCACGGAGGGCGGGTCCAGCAAGGAGCACATCGCCCATGCTGTCCAGTCGGGCTACCAGGACGCGGCTCATACAGGTGCGTCCTGCCTGGCGTCGGGTTTCGGCGATGCCCCTCCTGTCGCGGTTGTCGCGGTATCAAGCAACAGCTCGACGGCGGCCAACAGGTTCTCCGCGACCACCCCTGCCGCGTCAATTTCCTCGGTCCGTGTCACGCGGGTGGGCACCAGTACGGACTGCGAGCCGGCCGCCGTCGCTGCTTCCACGTCGGCGCCGATGTCCCCAACAAAGGCCACTTGGGACGGATGCAACCCCAGTGTGCTGCAGGCTGCGAGAATCATTCCCGGTGCAGGCTTACGGCAAGTACAGCCATCGGCCGGACCGTGGGGGCAGATTTCCCACACATCGAACGGGCCCAGAAGCTCCTCCACACGATGGTTTACGGCAAGGACCTGATCAAAGGTCAGCAAGCCACGGGCAATGCCCGACTGGTTGCTCACCACTCCTGTTGCCAGTCCGGCCCGGCGTACGCGCGCCAGCGCCAAATGGGCACTTTCCATGGGCCGCACCAGTTGCGGGTCACCGTTATATGGCACGTCAACGACGAGCGTTCCATCGCGGTCAAACAGGACCGCTTTCAACGTTCCAGTTCCTCCCATACCCGCAACGTTCCCCAGTTCTCCCGACACTAAACAGCGTGGCGGCGAGAAGTTTCCCTGCGGCGCCGGCGCTGGCCTTGGCCGTTAGACTCCTAGCGGGAGGTCACCATGGACATAGCCGAGAAGAACGGACAACCCCTGCTGCTCGCCCTGCGCGCCCTGAAACTCGGGGACCTCCTGGTTGCCGTTCCGGCGCTTCGCGGCCTGCGCCGGGCGTTCCCCGAGCACCGCATTCTGTATGCGGCGCCGGCCTGGATTTCGGAGGCCCTGGAACTGGTGGGCGGCATCGACCACCTGCCCACGCCGGGCCTCGATGATCCACTGAGCATCCCCCCAGGCGTCGTGGACGTCGCCGTGAACCTGCACGGGAACGGACCCGAAAGCCGCCAACGAATCAACGAACTTCGCGCGAAGCGGGTGCTCGCCTACCAAGCTCCCGGCCTCGACGGACCGGAATGGACAACTGGCATCCCTGAGCGCGAGCGCTGGACGCGCTTGCTCAACTGGCACGGCATCGACGCCGATCCCCTGGATTACCGCCTCAACAGGCCAAGCATTCCCTCACCCCGGCCCGGGGCAACGGTCATCCATGTGGGTGCCGCATATGGCAGCCGACTCTGGCCCGCCGAGCGATTCGCCGACGTGGCAGTTGAACTCGCCCGCGCGGGACACGACGTCGTGCTGACCGGGGGCACGTCCGAGCGCCAGCGGGCAGTGGAGACTGCCGCCTTGGCAAACCTCAAAGGAGCAAACCTCGACGGCGGCGTGCTGGCCGGGCGGCAGGGCCTCGAAGAGTTCGCAGCGACCATTGCGGATGCTCGGCTCGTCGTTTCCGCGGACACCGGCGCCGCCCACCTGGCGTCTGCCTATGCCCGGCCCTCCGTCGTCCTGTTCGGCCCCGCTCCTGCTGAAGAATGGGGTCCGCCGCCTGGACCGCACGTGGTGCTTACCGCCGTCGAACTTCGCCGCGGTGACGTTTTCGCCGCCGATCCTGATCCCGCGCTCCTTGCCGTGACCGTCCGTGACGTGTTGGATGCCGTGGACGGGTTGGGCTGCTGAGTCCTGCTGACTGCTGTTTGCTTATTGTGTTTATTAGGTCGCTGTTCCTACGGCGCAGTTCCATCCTGGAGGTGCGCTTCCTCATCCAGTAACTGTGTCTGCAAGGACACCAGGATCTTGGAAAGCCGCCGCGAGACCTGCATTTGGGACATGCCCAGAGCCTCCGCGATGGTGGACTGCGTTTCCTCCCTGTAGTAGCGGCGATAAAGAAGGTGCCTGTCCTCAGCGCTCAGGTCCCGGATGGCATTGCGCAGGGCGAGCACGTCCTCCAGCCGATCCGTAGGGCATCCGAAAGCGGAAAGGCATCCTTGCAGTCCGTCGCGGCCCTCTGCAGCAGGGGCGTCGAGGGAATCCGGCCGCTTGCTGGTGCCGGCCATCAACGCTTCCCTGACTTGGCAGGGCTCCAGTCGAAGGTCCGCCGCCACTTCTTCCGGCGTTGGGGTCCTCTGGAGGGCTTGGGTCAGTTCCTCCGTCCTGGCGAGGACTTGGCGCCGCACATCTGGATGGGCCTCGGTGGCCGCACTACCCAGCAGTGATCGCGGAGATACCTTTTGACCTCGCCCGCAATGGTCGGGGCGGCGTAGGCGGGGAAACTGACACCCTTGGTTTCATCGAATCCCCGGGCCGCCTTTATTAGGCCCATGTACGCAACTTGCCGGACGTCGTCGATGTCGTGCGTGTGGGCGGAATACCTGGCGGCAATGGACTTTGCGAGATTGAGATGGTCCAAAACCAAGCCGTCTTGAAAGCTTTGACGGATGGTGCTCTCCGGCGCAGGAGGCCGGGTTTGGACGTCGTGTGGTCGGGTTTGTCGCATGTGGCTTCAATCCTTAGACCTGCTCGGAGTGAGTGAGCCCACGGCAAGACTCCTTAAAAAGAGAAGCACACTTACTATTAGCTTTCAACGGGTATTCAGGACTAGGCTCGAAGGGTAGCCGCATCCAGGGATCGGAGATCCACGTGGAAGACCAACAACTCACCGAACCGCATCTTGTAGCAGCGGAGATCCAGGACCTGCTTCTGGATACACCCGACGTGGAGGCCTTCCTGACCGAGCTTGCACGCCACTCAGCGGCAATGTTCACCAAACCTGACAATGAAGTCTTCTGCGGAATCACCATGCTTCGGCATAGGGCGACGGCCACCGTGGCCAGCAGCAGCGAGCGCGCGCAGATGCTGGACGAACTCCAGTATCAGTTCGCAGACGGTCCCTGCATCCATTGCTGCCGGGTAGGCACCCAAGTGCATATTCCGGACTTTGAAAAAGACAACACGTGGCCTGAGTACAACGACCTGGCTCTAGCGAATGGTGTTCATTCTGTCCTCGCTGTGCCTTTCCCGCTCACGGATGACACCGCACGGGCGGGCTTGAACCTCTACTCCGAACGCCCCAACGGCTTTGACCAGGTCGCCGTCCAGAGGGCGAGCGACTATGTGCAGCAGGCATCCAAGGGCCTTCAGCTGGCAGTGCTGATTGCGCAACATAGCCAGACAGCCGCCAACCTTCGCGCAGCCATGGCCTCCCGGACGGTCATCGACGTCGCCACGGGCATCATCATCGCCCAAAACAGATGCAGCCAGGCTGAAGCCGTAGAGCTGATCAAAAAGGCCTCAAGCAACCGGAACGTCAAGCTCCGGGATGTTGCGCAGGCAATCGTTGACTCAGCCGGTGGTGGCCCCGTCCAGACCCATTTCACTTAAACCCCTCACCTAAACCACAACAATCCAAATCGAGGTGTCTCTCATGCAAACCGTCACGAAAGCCATCGAGGTAGAGGTACCGGTTTCGGTCGCCTACAACCAGTGGACCCAGTTCGAAAAGTTTCCCGAGTTCATGAGCGGCGTGGAAAACGTCCGCCAGATCAACGATTCAACACTCCACTTCTCAACCAAGGTCGGCGGAGTGCGGCGCGAATATGATGCCCGCATTACCCAACAAGTTCCGGATACCGTCATTGCGTGGGAAAGCATCGACGCACCCCGCAACGCCGGCACAGTCCGCTTCGACAACCTCGGACCCGAGCACTGCGGCGTCAACGTGACCCTCGAATGGGAGCCTGAAGGATTCGTGGAGAAGGCCGGCGCCGCGCTCTCCGCCGACGAGATGCAAGTGGCCGCGGACCTGGATAAATTCAAGGACTTCATCGAGGACCGCGGCCGCGAAACCGGTGCCTGGCGCGGGCGGGTGGACTAAGGGGTCCGGTAGTTCCGCGCTGCGCGGCTGTTACAGCAGGCTGCGGAGAACCAGGGCGGCGCCGTCGTCGAATACTGACGCGGTGACCTCATTCGCAGCGGCGATTACTTCCTCGGGAGCTTGGCCCATCGCCACTCCCCTGCCGGCCCATGTGAGCATCTCGATGTCGTTGCGGCCATCGCCCACCGCCACCGTGTTGGCCTGCTCCGTGCCGATCCTCTGGCGCAGGGCCTCCAGTGCACTGGCCTTGGTCACGCCCTCGGCGGCAATGTCCAGCCACGCAGTCCAGCCCACCGAGTACGTCACGCCGGAAAGGCCGATGTGGCGGATGGCGTGGTTGAAGTCGTCCGAGGTGTTGTCGCTGCTGAAGACCACCACGCGTACCGCCGTGGCCTCCAGCATGGTCTGGAAGTCCACGCCGATTGCCTCGACGCCGAAGCTGGCGTCCTGGAAACGCTCCGTGGAGAGGAAGTTTCCGTCTTCATCCTCCAGGGCGTACTTCGCGTTGGGCAGGCGTTCGCGCAGGGCCTTCAGAGCCGGAGCGGGATCGAACGTTGCCTTGTGGATGATCTCGTAGCCGGCCTCAAGGGTGGGATCCAGCCGGAGCGTCACGCCGCCGTTGCAGCACACCGCGTAGCCACGTTCCAAGCCGATTTGCTCGATGATGGGCAGGGTGGCATTCAGCGACCGGCCGGTGGCGATCATGACGTCGTGCCCGCTTGCCACCACCTCTTGGGCAGCCGCCCTAACCTCTGCAGACATGTGGCCATCGTGGTCCACGAGCGTGCCGTCAACGTCCAATGCGATCATGAGTTTGTTGTTGTCATTTGGCTGGTCATCGATGCCAGCAACTGGAGTGTCAGTCAAAATAGTCATGGTTCCAGTAGAGCAGACACCTCTGACACCGCACTAGGACCGAGGACACAGCACGGGATTAACGCCGAGTGAACACTCCGCCGTGCTCCGCCCCGCCCCGCCGTCCCACGCCGTGCTCCGCTCCGCCATCCCACGGCGCGGCCGCTCCGAAGAATCCCGCCCTTGTTCGGCACTCCCTCCTCTCAAGGGCGGGTGGGACGAACAAGGGCGGGATTTGTGCAGCTGAAGTTCATCGACGTTGTGCAGCCGGGACGAGGCCAACGCCGATGAGTTTGCTGCGGAGCCTCTCCGGATTCTCAATATGCGCCCAGCCCCAACGCACGAAACCGAATCCGAGGGCCCGAATGCGGTCCTCCCTCAGCTTCTCTTTGTAGACGATTTCCTCCGGCGATGCGCCATTCCTCAGTTCCGCCTCGGTGTACTTGGCCTTTCCGTCAAATTCGCCTACCACGCCCCGGGACCTGCCGGTGGGGGGCCACCAGAAATCGCTTCGGCCGATGAACCCGTCGACATCGCTGAAGTCGTGTTGTAGTTCCGGTTGCTCAAAGCCCAAGTACTCAAATGCGGCCCGGCTGTAAGACTCACCAACTGACTCCGGCAGTGGACTAGCCAACGAAAGGACGAGCTCGGCACGGCGGCGTGCTGCTTCATGCGGGTGGCTGTTCAGTAAAGCGGCGACCTCGTCCACATCCAGGAGCCTTCCATTAGGGGGCAGCCCGCCTCGTCTCCACAGCTCTCTCGCGACGCCGTCTGCAACCACCAAGGATTGACTGAGTCGCGAGGAGAAGGCGATATCCATGACAGTCCGAACTAAACCGGTACATTGATACGCTCCGACCAATTCCGGCGTTTGATCCTTGCTCAGGTAGAAGCGCACCGGGAAGCCACCTTCACCACGGATTTGCCGGGCCTCCCGGCTCTCTCCGACCACTGTCAACGTTGGTCGGCGCCGGCCTGATCTGCTCGGAGACGGCGTCGTGCATTCCACGTAAGGAGGTGTTCGAAGGATGGGCAGTCCTCTAACGAAAGCCGACGTTTCCCTGCACAGGATCAGGTCCGGCATCGCCCGTGCTGCGGCAGCCAAGCTCCAAGCGAACCGGGCCCACGGCTTGGCTTCCAACCAACGCGGAACATCCACGTAGTATCCCCGGCGGATGCGGACCATCTCCCCAGCAGTGAATCTTTCGTGGACAGGACTCGTGCCCATCCCCGTCCGGAGGATTGCTGGAGTTTCGATGAGCCCGGGGAGCATGTCCATTCACCTACCTTGCGCCGGATCACGCTTCGCAGGAGTCAGTTGAGGCGGCCATGTGGATAACCCTCCCCTGTTGAGGAACAGACCCCAACGAAAAATCCCGCCCTTGTTCGCCATTCCCTCCCTTCAAAGGTGGGTTTGCCGAACAAGGGCGGGGTCTTCCGCGGAGAGAACTACAGGACCGGAAGAACCTCAAGCCCGCCAATGTACTTCTGCAGCGCCTTGGGAACGTTGACCGAGCCGTCCGGGTTCTGGTGGTGCTCCAGCAGGGCAACGATCCAGCGGGTGGTGGCCAGGGTGCCATTCAGGGTTGCGACGGCGCGGGTGCCCTTGGCAACGCCTTCGTCGTTGATCACGCGTTCGCGGATGTTGAGGCGGCGGGCCTGGAACGTGGTGCAGTTGGACGTGGACGTGAGCTCGCGGTAGGCGTTCTGGGTAGGAACCCAGGCTTCACAGTCGAACTTGCGGGCAGCGGACATGCCGAGGTCGCCCGCAGCTGTATCGATCACGCGGTAGGGAAGCTCGCACTTGGCCAGCATTTCCTCTTCCCAGGCGAGCAGGCGCTCATGTTCGGCAGCCGCTTCTTCAACGGTGGTGTAGATGAACATCTCGACTTTGTTGAACTGGTGCACGCGGATGATGCCCCGGGTGTCCTTGCCGTGCGAACCGGCCTCGCGGCGGTAGCAGGAGCTCTGGCCGGCGTAGCGGATGGGACCGGCAGAGAGGTCCAGGATCTCGTCTGCGTGGTAGCCCGCGAGGGCCACCTCCGAGGTTCCCACAAGATAAAGGTCGTCTTCAGCGAGACGGTAGATCTCGGCGTCGTGCTTTACATCAAAACCGGTGCCCTGCATGGTCTCGGGACGCACCAAGGTGGGGGTAATCATGGGGACGAAGCCGGCCTCGATCGCCTGGTCCATGGCCATCTGCAGAAGGGCCATTTCCAACCGGGCGCCAACACCGCGAAGGAAGTAGAAGCGCGCGCCGGAGACCTTGGCGCCGCGTTCCATGTCGATCGCGCCGATCAGTTCGCCGATTTCCAAATGGTCCTTCGGCTCGAAATCCGTGAATTCGCGCGGGGTACCCACGGTCTTGACCACAACGTAATCGTCCTCGCCGCCCTCAGGAACACCATCCACGATCAGGTTGGGGATGCCGCGGAGGAGCTCTTCCTGTTTGGCCTGGGCAGCAGCGGCTTCAGCGGAAGCAGCCTTCACCGAGTTGGCCAGTTCCTTGACCTCGGCCAGCAGAGCCTGCTTTTCCTCACCCTTTGCCTGGGCAACCCTTTTGCCGAAGGCGTTCTGCTCGGCACGGAGGGTTTCGTGGCGGATCAGCGCGGCACGGCGGTCGGAGTCGGCGGAGATGATCGCGTCCACAACGGACTCGTCGGCGCCACGGGCGCGCTGGCTGGCACGGAACTTGTCCGGATTTTCGCTGAGGTCTTTTACGTCGATCACCACACAAGAGTATCGAATGGGCCGCTGATTTCCCGTGCGGACCCAGAGGCGTGCAAGCGCCGAAAAGAACGCAGTGAAATAACACCGTGAAATCAGGACTACGCAGGGCGATAGTGTTGGAGCACCATGAGCGACTGGATCCTGTACGTGATTCTCGCTGGGGGTGTGGCGTTTGCCGTCTCCAGTTGGTGGGGTGTGCGCCGGTTGAGAGCCCGTCACATCAGGAGCGCGGTTCGGGAGGACACGCACAAGCCGGAGCCTGGGCATCAGAAGGTTGCGGTGATCCTCAACCCTGTGAAAAACAAGTCGATCGAGGCCCGCCAAGCAATCATCGACGCATGCGACCTCGCCGGTTGGGACAGTCCCCAGTTCTTCGAGACCACCCTGGAGGACCCCGGTTACGGGCAGTCGCGCCAAGCGCTGGAGTACGGGGCCGACGTCGTTCTTGCGTGCGGCGGCGACGGCACAGTGCGTGTCGTGGCTGAGTCGCTGGCGCATAAGGGCGTGGCGATGGGCCTCATTCCGCTGGGTACCGGCAACCTTCTGGCTCGAAATGTCGAACTGGACGTCAACGACATCGCCGACTGCATCCAGATCGCCCTCTTTGGCCATCAGCGCTTTATCGACACCGCCACCATGGCCATAGACAACGACATCACGGGAGAATCATCCACCCACACGTTCCTGGTGATCGCCGGTATGGGCCTCGATGCGGAGGTTCTTGGCGATACGAAGGAAGACTTGAAGAAGTCCGTGGGTTGGCTCGCCTACACCGAGGCCGGAGTCCGGCATCTGCCCGGCCGCCGCAAGCGTGTCACCATCACCATGGATGACCAGCCGGAGCAGGCCCGGAAAATCCGCAGCGTGCTTTTTGCCAACTGTGGCCTGATTCCCGGAGGCATTGATTTCATTCCGGAAGCCATGATCGACGACGGCATGCTGGACATCGTCGTCATCAGCCCCCGCAGTGCCTTCGGATGGATTGCCATGTACGCAAAGATCCTGTTCAAGCACAAGCGGAATCTGCCGGTGATGAATTTCTATCGCTCCGGCAAGGTCACCATTCGCAGCCAGGAACCTATGGCGACCCAGCTCGACGGCGACCCCGCGGGCGAGGCCACGGAGGTCACCGTTCAGGTCCAGCCGGGTTCGCTGTTGGTGCGGGTACCGAAGGCTCAAACCCTCTAGACTGCGCCCTTCTCGGGTTGGGCCGCATTCGCTGCGGCTGCTTCGGCTGCCGCCTTCGCTGCAGCCCGGGCCTCGGCCTGCTCTCGGATCATCGCTTGTTCTTCTTCAAAACGGAGTCGATCCGCGCGGTCAGCTTCGTCGCCGTCCCAGTCGTCCTTGTTCTCGCCGGAGGGCTTGGGATTGACGATCATGCCCTGGCCGTCTTTGTCATCTCGGTGGACAGACATGACCGCTCCCTTCTTTTGGGCATTCATCCATCGTTTATGGATCAGGCAAGCATACGCACACTTGCATCAGCGCGAAAGGGGTTGAAGGTTCAATTATTTAGCGCCAGACGCAGCGCGACCTAGCCCTTCAGAATCGATTGGACCCACGCATGAGCGGAGGCAAAGGCGGCGTCCGAAGTATGTGGGGCAACCACCGCAGCTTGCTTATCGGCACGAGCATATGAGCCCAGGAAACGGGTTGCCGGGCTGATTCTGTGCAGACCTGCCAAGGCATCAGCAACGCGGGAATCCGACGCGTGACCGTCGGCATCGATGCTGAAGAAGTAGTGGCCAAGGTACTGGCCGGTGGGGCGTGATTCGATTCGGCTCAGGTTGACCCCTCGCGAAGCGAACTGGTCAAGGATCTCCATGAGGGCACCGGGGTGGTCCTCCGGCAGCGGGACCACAACGGTGGTCTTGTCGGCACCCGTGCGTTCAGGCAAGGTACCCGGCCGGCTCACCAGGATAAAGCGGGTGACTGCGTCCGGGTTGTCGCCAATGTTTTCGGCCAGAACGTTGAGTCCGGGTTGCTCAGACGCGATCAGCGGCGCGCAAATAGCGGCGTCGTAGTGCGCATCTCCCTCAAGGAGGCCCATGGCTGATGCGGCGGTAGAAGAACCGGGGACATAGTCCGCGTTCGGAGTGTTTTCATCCACCCACAGGCGGCATTGAGCCCACGCGTGGCCATGGGTGGAAATGCGCTTAATACTCGAAAGCACGACGCCGGGCCTCGCCACGAGCACGAAGGTAATAGGAACGAGCGCCTCACGGATGATCCGGAGTTCGGGGCCCGTGGCAATGGCGTCCAACGTCGCGGTCACGCCACCCTCCACCGAGTTTTCGATGGGAACCATGGCGGCGTCGGCCTCGCCATTGCGCACTCGTTCGAGCGCCGTGTTCACGTTGGTACAAGGAATACGGAAGGCATCAGCGGCGCCGGGGACCTGCATGAGGGCGGTCTCAGTGAACGTTCCCTCAGGGCCCAGGAACGTGTAGGTCGGTGCTGACATTGAGTATTCCTTGGTGGTTATATGCGTGGGAAAGGCTGAGCCGGAGGTTAGAGAACCACTGGCTTGAGGCCGTTGTCCGACACCATCGGCCTGCCGGCTTCGAACCACATATCCATCCCCCCGGCTACGTTCACTGCTGAGTAGCCTTGTCCCACCAGCCACTGGACGACGCGGAAGGAGCGGCCACCGGTACGGCAGATGACGAAAAGGTCGTCGTCCGGATCCAGTTCATCCAGGCGGTTCGGCAGTTGGTCCATGGGGATATGCCGTGCACCTTCAACGTGTCCGGCAACCCATTCATAGTCCTCACGAACGTCCAGGATGCTGGCATCAGCCGGAATATCGCCCACAGGCACGGTTTCGAAGTCGCTCATGGCGGTTCCTTCCCATCGATTCAGGTCATCATCCAGCCTAGTCGCAGCGGCCGCGAAGCGGGACGTCGCTTGCGCGCCGCGGTTACGGCACTAAGACTGGGACGCAAGGACTCCCTTGAATCGGCTGTTAGGAGCAGGACCATGGCGGCTGGCCAACCCACCATCCTCGCAACATCCGGCGGTTACAAGCCAGGCAGCCGGACCCGCATCGAGTTCGACCACCTCATGCACTACGCCGTGGAGTTATCCGGGGTAAGTGGCCGCGCACCGCGCGTGACCCACATTGGTACGGCATCAGGTGACCAACGCTGGTGGGCGGCTGAGATGGATCAGGCGGCCCGCATCGCCGGGTTTGATTTCGCTCATCTGAACCTCTTCACCATGCCCAATATTGAGGACCCCGAAGCGCATCTTCTGCAGCAGGACGTGGTGTGGGTCCACGGTGGTTCGGTGGTCAACCTGCTTGCCGTATGGCGGGCACACGGCCTGGATGGAATTTTGCGGAAGGCTTGGGAAAGCGGCGTGGTCCTGGCCGGCGTTTCCGCGGGTTCCATTTGTTGGTTCAAGAGCGGTGTGACGGACTCCTTCGGGCCTGAATTGCAGCCGGTGACCAACGCGCTTGGCTTCCTTCCTTACGCCAACGGCGTCCACTACGATTCCGAGCCCCGCCGCGCTCCTGCCATCCACAAGCTCGTGGCTAACGGCACGCTGGGCGAGGCGCATTGCACCGACGACGGCGTGGGGCTGGTTTACCGGGACACCGAACTTGTGGAAGTGGTGTCCGAAGTCAAGAACAAGGCTGCATTCCGGGTTACTGCAGGTGCTGGCGAGAGTGTGGACGCCATCGCTGTGGAGGAACGGTTGGAGTCTCGTTTCCTTGGTTGATCTTTCCCCGCAAGCCCTCAGCGCAGTGGAGCTTCGCGATGCCCTCGCATCCGGCGAGCTGTCGGCGAGGGAGGTGACTAGTCATTTCCTTTCCGTCATCGAGGCCCGGAACAGGCACTTGGGCGCCTTTATTACCGTTACTCCAGAGCAAGCGATGGCCGACGCCAGCAGGGCAGACAATCTCCATTCGAAACTGTGCAGCGATGGCCGCCTTTCTGAGTTGCCGCTGTTGCATGGTGTGCCCTTGGCCTTCAAGGACCTCACTGACGTGGCAGGCATTCCCACTACTCACGGCAGTGCCGCGTTGGAGCACAAACCTGCGCCGGAGGACGGCGCCCTCGCAGCCACTTTGAGAGGCCAGGGCGGCATCTCGCTAGGCAAGACGCAGGTTCCGGAGTTCGGACTCACCGCGTACAGCGAAAACCGCATCGCACCGCCGTCGCGCAATCCCCATTCCTTAAGCCGAAGTTCCGGTGGATCGTCGGGCGGAAGCGCTGCGGCCGTGGCAGCGGGCATGGTTCCGTTCGCTCCCGGGACCGACGGCGGCGGTTCCATCCGGATTCCGGCCGGCGCCTGTGGACTGGTGGGACTCAAGCCCGGGCGCGGCGTGGTGCCGTCCGGAGCGAGCGCGGGCGATGCAGCTAAATTGGTGGTCGCCGGACCGCTGGCGCGTACGGCGGCAGACGCTGCCCTGCTGATGGACGCACTGGTCCCCCGCGGACAAGCGCCCGACGGCGGTTATCTCGCCAACGTTGGCCACGCCCCAACGCCGCTCAATGTAGGCGTGAGCCTGGATAGCCCGTGGGCCGGCGTTTTCCCTTTCGGGGTGGAACAGGAAGCATTGGACGCCCTGGCGCGGGGGATCAAGCTGCTTGAGGAGGCAGGGCACCGTGTTGCGGAAGCGGAGATCCGCTACGACAACCGCTACCCCGAGGCGTTCACCGCAGCTTGGACTGCCGGCGTCGGAAGTGCGCGAATCGCACCCCAGCGCGAGGCGCTCCTGACCCCGCTCACCCGGACGTTCCGTCGTCGTGCGCAGCAGCGCAGCGCGTTGAAGGTCAATGAAGCCCTGGGTTTCCTCCGGCAGTTCGAGCACGACACGATCGCGCAATACGCGGAGTGGGACGTCATCCTCATGCCCACGCTGGCGCAGACACCACGCCCGATCGGCTGGTTCACGGGCGGCGGCCACAGCAGTGAGCCCTGGCCGAGCGAGTGGGCCGGTGACGCGGACGAAGATTACAGAAGGCAATGCGAGTACGCACCTTGGTCCTCCATGGTCAATGTGTGCGGATTGCCGGCGATCAGCATCCCCGTCCATGTGACAGCAAGTGGCCTGCCGATGGGCATTCAGGTGATCGGGAAACAGGGCTCTGAGCTGCAGCTTCTCCAGCTCGCGGCCGTTCTGGAGGCCTTTCAGTAAGCGGGATTGTGCGGTTGTCTACCATATGGAAAGTGGTTGCCATGGGCACCTTTCGATGTGACAATGCCTGCCGTCAATGCCAGCATTGAGGAAATGAGCACACCTCTAACCACGGCTACGCCCCAAAAACCATCGGGCGATACGTCATTTTTCGGCCACCCAAAGATGCTGGCCAGCCTCTTCTCCGTGGAGATGTGGGAGCGATTCTCCTTCTACGGCATGCAGGGCATCCTGCTTTACTACATGTACTTCACCGCCGACCAAGGCGGGCTGTCCATAGACAAGGGCCTCGCCGCCGGCTTGGTGGGCGCATATGGTGGCGGCGTTTACCTGTCCACCATCCTGGGCGCCTGGCTTGCTGACCGTATCTTCGGTTCCGAAAAGGTCCTCTTCGGCTCAGCCCTCATGATCATGGCCGGCCACATCGCGCTGGCCCTCCTGCCCGGCATTCCCGGACTGATCGCGGGGCTGGTACTTGTGGGTATCGGCTCCGGTGGCCTGAAAGCCAACGCGACGGCGCTGGTCGGCAGCCTGTACGGCGAGAAGGACGAACGCCGCGACGCCGGTTTCTCCATCTTCTACATGGGCATCAACATCGGCGGACTCATCGGCCCGCTGGTCACCGGCTGGCTGCAGGAGAGCAACGGCTTCCACTGGGGCTTCGGCGCAGCGGCAGTGGGCATGGCGATCGGCCTTCTCATCTACTCACTGGGCCGCAACAAGCTCCCCGCCGAAGCGCACCGCGTTCCCAACCCGCTGCCGGCTGCTGACCGCACCCGGTACGGGCTGATCTTCCTCGGCATCCTGATCGTGATCGGCGTACTGCTCGGCACGGGCACCGTTAACGCCGACAACCTGGCACGCAGCATGGCTTATGCCGCCATCGGCGCCTCGGTGATCTACCTTTTCCTGATCTTCCGCAGCCCGCTCGTTAGCGGTGTGGAGCGTAAACGCGTAGTTGCCTTCATCCCGCTGTACATCGCATCGGCTGCGTTCTGGGCACTCTTCCAGCAGCAGTTCACGTTCATCGCCGTGTATTCCGAGGAGAAACTGGACCGCAACCTGTTCGGCTGGGAAATGCCGGCCGCATGGGTCCAGTCCATCAACCCGGTGTTCATCATCATCTTCGCCGGCGTCATGGCTGCGCTGTGGACCAAGCTGGGTTCCAAGCAGCCGAGCTCCCCGCTGAAATTCTCGGCGGGCCTGCTCATCATGGGCCTCGCTTTCCTCTGCTTCATCCCTCTGGCCGGCGAGGGCAAGACCCCGCTGCTGGCGCTGGTGGGAATCCTGTTCCTGTTCACGCTGGCGGAGCTCTTCCTCTCCCCCATTGGCCTGTCCGTGAGCACCAAGCTCGCCCCGCAGGCTTTCCATACCCAGATGGTGGCGCTGTTCTTCCTGTCCGTCTCCCTGGGCACCACTTTGGCAGGCATCCTTGCCGGCCTTTACAACCCCGACGACGAACTCCCGTACTTCCTGGGCATTGGCGGCGTGGCTGTGGTGTTGGCTGTGGCCCTCGCTGCTGGATCACCAGCCATCAAGAAGCTGATGGGCGGGGTGCGGTAGCTGGCTTTCGTCACGGAAACCCGCTGGCGACACGCAAACGGACCAGCGCCGCCTACATCCGGGCAGCGCTGGTCCGTTGCTGTGTCGCACACGAATTCGGGTGGCGCTGACGAATTCGGTGTCGCTGACGAATTCGGGTGGCCTGACGGCACGTGAGCCACCTACCCTGCGCTTAACAACGACGGCGACCCTTACGTTCTGTGGGATTCCCACCTGACGTAAGGGTCGCCGTCGTACGCGTTAGTAGTTGTACCTGCCGCTCGAGGCCCCGATCGCCGCGAAGAAGAAGATCAAGACGACCACCGTGATCGCCACGCCCACGTATCCCATGATCAGGCCGGCAATCGCCATGCCCTTGCTGGCGGGCTCGCGATTGAGGGCAAGGTGGCCCAGGATCACGGCTGCGATCTGCGGCAGGATGAAGAACCCGAAGCCAATAAAAGTGGCAATGCCGCAGCACATGCTCGCAATGCTCAGGCCCTTTGGCTGGGTGGGCATGGCGTAATACGCCGGCTGGCCGTACGGGTTCTGCTGGCCGTAGGGCTGCTGCTGGTACGGGGCCTGGTTGAACTGGCCCTGGTTGTACTGGCTCTGGTTATAAGGGCTCGGCGGCTGCCCGTAGGGAGAGGGACTCGGCTGGCTGTAATCACCGGGTGTGTACGGGCCCTGGCTGGCACTGCTCTGGCCAGCACTGCTCTGGCCCTGGCTCGTGGGCGGGAGCGGCTGAGTGTAGAAATCGTCCTTGCCTTGGGCGTTCTGCGTGTATGCGCCTTGGTCGTACGGCGGAAGCGGCTGCGTCTGTGAGCTCTGCTCCGGCGGGCTGAATTCGGCGGGCGGGATGTATTGCGGCGGTTCGTAGCCCGCCGGTTTGTCCTCGTTGCCCTTGGATGGTTGATCTGACATGGGAATCCCCCTCGCTAAGTCTTTGTTTCCCACCCTACCGCCGCCGGGTGCGCCGCATAAGGCAACGCGCTTTTCCGCTTCCGCGCAGTGTCAGGGCGGGCGACAGGGCGGAATCCTCCCACTAAAGCCGCCGCTCGTAAACGCGAGGTAAATCTTTGGCTCATCCGGCGCCACATCGCCGCCATTCTGCGTCACAGGGGCCGGATCCCGGGACATTTGCTGTCAGCCACCGGGGTGGTCTGGCATGCTGGACGACATGGCTAGCCGAGCGGGCACAGTTGCCCTTCCCCAAGACCTTGTTGACATCACAGCCCTGCTGGACGCGTACTTCGACGTCACTCCGGATTTGGGCGATCCCGCGCAGCGCGTGGCGTTCGGAACATCGGGCCACCGCGGTTCCAGCTTGAAGTCGTCGTTCAACGAGCCCCACATCCTCGCGATCACGCAGGCGATCGTTGAATACCGCGGCCGCCAAGGCATCACCGGGCCGCTGTTCATCGGACGCGACACCCACGCCCTGAGCGAGCCAGCGCAGAACTCTGCGCTGGAGGTCCTCGCGGCCAACGGCGTCACGGTGCTCGTGGATGCACGCCACGGCTACACGCCCACGCCCGCTCTGAGCCACGCCATCCTCAAGTACAACCGCGAAGCCGCGCCGGGGACACCCCAGGCCGACGGCATTGTTGTCACGCCCAGCCACAACCCGCCCGGCGACGGTGGCTTCAAATACAACCCCCCGCACGGCGGACCGGCCGACACCGATGCCACAGGGTGGATCGCAGAACGCGCCAACCAGCTCCTTGAGAACGGCCTCCGGGGGGTCAAGCGCATTCCGCTGAACGATGCTTTGAATGCGGACACCACTGGAAAGTTCGATTTCCTCAGCAGCTATGTTGACGATCTCCCGTCCGTTCTGGACCTTGACGCGATCCGCAACGCCGGTGTCCGCATCGGTGCCGATCCCATGGGCGGCGCGTCCGTTGACTACTGGGGCGAGATCGGTGAGCGCCACCAGCTCAACCTGACGGTGGTGAACCCCACCGTCGACCCGCAGTGGGCTTTCATGACACTGGACTGGGATGAGAAGATCCGCATGGACTGCTCCTCGCCGTCGGCTATGGCCTCGCTCATCAAGCGCATGTCTCTGGGCGCGGACGGTACCGCCGCCTACGACGTCGCCACGGGTAACGACGCCGACGCCGACCGCCACGGCATCGTCACGCCGGATGGTGGACTCATGAACCCGAACCACTACCTGGCCGTCGCCATCGACTATCTGTACCGCAACCGCAGTGGCTGGAATCCCGCGTCCGTTGTGGGTAAGACGCTGGTTTCGTCCTCGATCATCGACCGCGTCGCTGCAGGGCTGGGCCGCAAGCTGGTTGAAGTTCCCGTCGGCTTCAAGTGGTTCGTGCCGGGACTGCTGTCCGGCGAGGGTGCTTTCGGCGGCGAGGAATCGGCAGGCGCCTCCTTTAACAAGCGCGACGGCAGCGTGTGGACCACGGACAAGGACGGCATCCTCTTGGCCCTGTTGGCCTCGGAAATCACGGCTGTCACGGGTAAATCCCCGTCGCAGTTGTACAAGGGACTCACCGACCAGTTCGGCGCGCCTGTCTACGCCCGAATCGATGCCGCGGCTTCCCGCGAGCAGAAGGCCAAGCTGGGCAAGCTCTCTGCCGCAGACGTCACGGCCACTTCATTGGCGGGCGAAGACATCACCGCCAAGCTCACGGAAGCACCCGGCAACGGCGCTTCAATCGGCGGCCTGAAGGTTGTTACCGAGAACGCCTGGTTCGCGGCCCGCCCCTCCGGGACCGAGGATGTCTACAAGATCTACGCCGAGTCCTTCAAGGGCGCCGACCATCTGGCCAAGGTGCAGGAGGAAGCCAAGGCTTTGGTGGATGGGGTCATCGCCTAGGTTCAGGCGGTTTGCGAGTCCTCAGCCTCTGCAGCGTCCTGCGTCCAGAGCCTGAGGATGCGCCGGATGGTGTGGTTGCCTTCCGGCGCCATGTCCACCAGCGCCACCTGGTCAAGCACGACGACGTCTCCCGGCTTTGGGCGCTTGCCGTCGTGATGCGAGATGTGCGGTCGGTAGCGTTCGAGGACGTAGTTCGGCGTAGCGATGCGCCCGCCCACGCTGACCACGGCATCGAAGAGTTCCTCGTGCAGGCCTTGGAGCAACGGGTTTTGTTCCACCAAGCTCACGGGGATGGACCCCATGTGGCCAAAGCCCGCTTCTTCCCCAATGGTCAGTTGCGTTCCAAGGGCTCCCTGGACTGGCGCCTCGGCCAAGTCAGCGAGGACATCGGCGACGTCGGCACTCACGTCCGTTCCGACGTCGAACCTTAACAACGTGATGTGAAGCGGCCAGTCGCTCCGCGGAAACACCAGCCCCGGCCGCACGGGCTCCGTAAATGCCACCCAGATGAGGTTCCGCATAGGCATAGTTTGCCACTCAGCGAGTCAGAACTGACGGGATCTGCGAGAGGGATGCCGAAATAGCCGCAGGATGTGAGAGAACATCCAAACCCCCGGATCTTCTCTCACATCCCGACCCTTAAACGCCGATGCTCTCGCACATAACGTACGAGAGCATCGGCGAAACAGCACGAGAAAATTAAACTGTGCGAACGACCTCTTCGTAAGCGAACTTTGGCTTGGCTTCGCCCCAGGCATCCGGGCCGGGCTGGCCGATGTTGACCACGAGGAAGCTCTTCTGATCCCCCGCCGGGAAGAATTCGGCGTCGATGGCAGAGAAGTCAGCGCCGGTCATCGGGCCGGCAGCGAAGCCGAGCGAGCGTACAGCCAGAATGAAGTATCCGGCCTGCAGGTGGGCGTTGTTGTTGCCCGTGGTTGCGGCGAAGGCGGGGTCGGCGTCGTACATTGCCTTGGGGGCGCCGTAGGCAGGGAGGAACTTGTCCCACTGGCCGTGCCAATCGGTGTCGTAAGACAGGATGGCGACCAACGGAGCCGAGGCGGTCTTGGCCTGATTGCCCTTGGACAGCGCGTCAACCAGCTTGGCGCGGGCCTCCTCCGAGCGGACGTAAGTCACGCGCAGGGGCTGGGAGTTGAAAGCTGTGGGGCCGAACTTGGTGAGCTCGTAGATGGCGCGGGCCTGCTCGTCGGTGACCTCACCGGCAAAGCTGTTGGCCGTGCGGGCTTCGGCAAAAATGGCGTCGACTGCTGCGGCGTCAATGACTGCTTCTTCGTGGGCGATCGTCATTCGTGAACCTTTCGCTGTGCCCGGGCCTTCGGGATGGCCAGGCGCTTCTGCTTTCCATGGTTGCAACTTCAACTTCACATGTCCTCTTCCCATGACGGACCGTGACGTTCGGCACAGTCCTCCTGCGGGATCTCCGTTGCGAGGCCCGTTTTGTGCGCCAAACGACGCGCGAGGCGCGTAGAACGGGCCCCAGAATGGCGGTAATGTTGCAGCGAATCCCAACATTCTTCTGAGGAAGGCCCGCCATGAGCATGCTCGGCACCAAATGGAAGCTCCACGGCAACGGGAAGTCGATCCGCCCGGGCCACGTGGTCTCGCCCGACGAGCGGCTGGCTTGGCCCCTCACTATCGGCATCGGCATGCAGCACGTCGTCGCCATGTTCGGCGCGACGTTCCTGGTCCCCATCATCACCGGCATGCCGCCCGCCACCACCTTGCTCTTCTCGGGCATCGGCACGCTGCTTTTCCTCGTCATCACCAAGGGCCGCGTGCCCAGCTACCTGGGTTCGAGCTTCGCGTTCATCGCTCCGATTCTGGCGTCCCAGCAGCAGTACGGCGTTGCTGGCGCCTTGGGCGGCGTGGTGCTTGCCGGCGTCGTACTGGCGCTTATTGGTGCGGTGGTCCAGAAGTTCGGCGCCGAATGGATCAACCGGCTGATGCCGCCGATCGTCACGGGCGCGATTGTCGCGCTGATCGGCCTGAACCTGGCTCCGGCTGCCAAGAACAACTTCGACGCCGCTCCCGTCACCGCCCTGGTCACGCTGGTCACGATCATCCTGGTCAGCGTCCTGTTCCGCGGAATCCTGGGGCGGCTGAGCATTCTGGTGGGCGTTGTGGTGGGCTATCTCGTGGCGATGATGCGCGGCGAGGTCAACTACGAAAAGATGGACGCCGCCTCCTGGGTGGGCCTGCCGCTGTTCCAAACGCCCGAGTTCCACATCGGCGTTGTGGGGCTGTTCGTGCCGGTGGTGTTGGTGCTGGTCGCTGAAAATGTGGGGCACGTGAAGTCGGTTGCCGCGATGACAGGCCAAAACCTCGACGGCGTCTCCGGGCGGGCGCTGATGGCCGATGGCGCCGCCACCGTACTTGCCGGCTTCGGCGGCGGTTCCGGTACTACGACTTACGCGGAAAACATTGGCGTCATGGCCGCCACCAAGGTCTACTCGACGGCGGCCTACTGGGTGGCCGGCATCTTCGCCATCCTGCTGAGCTTCTCCCCGAAATTCGGCGAACTGATCGCAACCGTGCCACCCGGCGTCCTCGGCGGCGCGGCGACCATGCTGTACGGCATGATCGGTGTGCTCGGCGTGAAGATCTGGGTGCAGAACAAGGTCAACTTCTCCAACCCGATCAACCTGACCACGGCTGCTGTTGCCCTGATCATCGGTATCGCTGATTACACATGGACCATTGGCGAGCTGAAGTTCACCGGCATTGCTTTGGGGTCTGCTGCGGCCCTGGTGATTTATCACGGCATGAAGGGGCTGGCTCGCTGGCGCGGGACCGTCGCTGAGCCGGAAACCGAGACGGCGGGACTCCCGCCAGCGGTGAAGTCGGCGATGAATGCTGCGGCTAAGAGGGGCGGGAAGAAGGGGAAGTAGGGGTAGACCCGGAGACCGGCGGTGCGCACCCGGAATCGACGGCAAATGAATACTCAGCTTGCTTACTAAAATGACCTTCCCTAGGCTTGAACAAGTCAGACAAACAACTCTCACGGCGGCGGCCCACGCTCAAGAAGCAATCCACCGCGCAAATGGAGGAGGAACAATGTCAGAACACAGCATCACAGGCAAGAAGGTCGCATTCCTTCTGACGGACGGCGTGGAGCAGGTCGAACTCACCAGCCCCTGGCAGGCCGTGAAGGACGCCGGAGGCCAGCCCACGCTCGTAGCCCTCTCCAAGGGAAAGCTCCAGGGATTCAACGGCGTCGAAAAGGGTGACACCTTCGACGTCGACCTCGCGGTAGCCGACGCGAACGCATCCGACTTTGACGCACTGGTACTCCCCGGTGGCGTCGTGAACGCCGACCATTTACGGGTCGACAAGGACGCCCAGAACTTCACGCGGGCCTTCTTCGAGCAACACAAGCCGGTGGCCTCGATCTGCCACGGACCGTGGATCCTCATCGACGCGGGCGTCATCAAGGGCCGCAACGTCACGTCATACCATACGCTCCAGACCGACCTCCGGAACGCGGGCGCCAACTGGACCGACGAGGAAGTGGTGGTGGACCAAGGCCTCGTCACCAGCCGGAATCCGGACGACCTCCCGGCGTTCAACGCGAAGGTTGTTGAAGAGATCTCGGAAGGCCAGCACGCAGGCCAGACCGCCTAGCGTTCAGCCCCGGAACAAACGGCGAGTGCCGCCGTCGTACTTTTCACAGGAAGTACGACGGCGGCACTTGCGTTTCGCGAGTCGGCGTGGCTTGGCGTCACTGCCCTCCCCGAATGCCTACTGCCTGCGCACAGCAGCGGCTGGCATGGGTTCTTGCGGGCGTGCGGGAACAGTAAACAAGGGCATCAGCCACTGAATCAACGGCCCGATCAGCAGGATCGCTGCAAACAGTATCGATCAGCTGAGGGATACTGGCATGCTGCTGATGCCGCTAGTTCCGCACCGGACAATCGTCCAGAAGATGAGGCTTACTCAGGAATGGTACGGGGAGTACCGAAAGGGCTCGCCTGTCGTTGACGCCTACAAGGAACTAGCAGAGAAGATCATCCGATGACAGAGACTATGAAAGACAGGCCGGTCCTTCCAGCCCGTTGCGGCCCCAAACCGGCGCCGGACGAGCGCCTGGATCCCGTAGACATCGTCGCGCCCGCACTAAGACTCAACCCGCTGCCGCGCCCGCCCTCCAACAGACTCCCGCTGCTGCGACGACAAAGAAGCGGGAGGCCACCATCGCAATCGGCCCTCGAATCTCCATATCGGTTATGGAACTGCTGGACCAAGCTATTGCTGAACATGGGATCTCGCAGCGGAAAGCTATTGAGGATGCCATCGTTGCCCGCTGGGGGCCGAAAAGCTGACGGACAGCCGCGCGCTGCTGGCCTGGCAAATTGGAGATCGTGCAGCAGGAGCGGGCCGGGGTCTTGGTAGTAATGGAACAGGATTGAACGCTAAGCCTCGTGGTTCGGTAGTGTGAGGGCGTGGCGGTGGAATTCCTCAGTGATGATCAGACCGCTGTTTTTGGGCGGTTTAGGGGTGAGCTGGCGCGGGCGGATCTGGCGCGGTTCTTCCATCTCGACGCTGCACGCCGCAGCGCTTACACCTGGATCGACGGGTGGTACAACGGCCGAAGGCGCCACTCCAGCATCGGCTGTCTCAGCCCGTTAGAGTACGAACGCCGCCAATTCACACTGGCAGCCTAACCAACTAACCACCTGTCCGGGCTCGGGGCAGCCTCAGGCGAGTGACTCTGTGTACGGATTCATGTCGGGACGCTGATGAGCCAAGTGAAACAAATCACCCCTGAGTCGACCAACACGTCTCGCCGCATTCAGCCTCATGTGAAAGTCCCGATCTTCCCCTCCCCAACCAATAAACGATTCATCAAAGCCGCCAATGGCTCGGAAGTCTCTAACGTTGGTAGCGACGCAAAGACCTCGAGGATCGGCTAGTGCATAGCCGGAAAGCTCGATGGCGGCGTCAGGTGTGTCATGATTGCGCAGATCATCGGAGGACTTGCTGTCGAGAAAAAGCCCCCTGTTTCCCGGCACGAAGTTCCTCCCCTTCTCTTGCCGAGCGTGGACGATTAGCTCAATAAAGTTGTCAGGCAGATAGAGGTCGCCGTCGAGAATCAGAATATCCTCGTCACCGTTGGATGATGCAACACCCCGATTTACGAGCATCGATTTGTTGAACGGACCCGAATGTTGAACGTATACATATTCATCGACCAGGCATGAAAGCAAGTACTCGTGACGCTCAGAGATGTCGCCTTCCACGACCACGATTCGAATTTGTTTCCGTAGGGTTTGTTGATTCAGACGTTCGACGAGTGTGATCAGATTCTGAAACCGAGATTGCCGCGTTGAATCGTCTCGAAATGGCACTACGACGCGAATCTGAGGTCCTGAGACTACCCTGTCTTTGGTCGCCGTCTGGATCGAAAAGGTAAAGGGACTAGTGAAGTAGATGAGCCTTGCGCCTTCACGCACGCGCTCAGCAAGTTCCCGAGTTTTACCGTTCCCATTCGCTTTGCTCAGCTCGAGCGACATGACAGCGGTTCTGTACAGGGCTCGCGATTGAGGGGCGTCCAGATTTTGCAGGGTTGACCAAGAAGGGTCGCCAGGCAGTACCTCGGACACCGCAATACGAGCAGCTTCGTAAAGCAGCTCTGCCTGTTTCCAGCGCGGAAGACTTTGGGCAGGCGCGTTGATGTCAACGGCCGTTATTGCGGCTGCGGCTATCAACTCACAGTCATCTTGTCTAGCGGTCTCATCCTCATCGAAGCTTTGCATGCCATTCCTTCAGTTGGGGGATCAATTGGACGAAGCCACCAGCTCCGACTAGCAGAATCAGGGCAACCCACATAAAGAGCGGCTTCTCGACGCCTACTCCTACTAGTAGCGGCGCAGCGGCATATGACAGGGTCCAGGAGAGTTGAAAGAGGGCCATGAAAGGTATTTCGCGGCCGGTGGGCGATGCCAGTACAGCTGCTTGCGACGCGGCTGGTTTTGAGAGAATTTCCGCCAGTGCTATACCGACCACTGCGATGAGAGCCGCCGATCCCGTCACTGAAAAATTGTGGCTACGAGACGACAGCATCACGGAGCAGAGGATGAGAGAGGCAAGGACTAGGACGTACGTCGTTCCCATGACGGTTGAATCTGACCAGCTATTGGTCGCTTTTCTGATAGGGATTTGCAAGAGAGCGATCACGCCATAACGCACGGCGAGCACAACTGTGGCCCAGAAAACGGGTAATCCGAGGCCGGCCACGAGCAGGAGCGGAAAGACTACCGGCGTCACCGCCCAAGCAACTGATAAGAGTGTCTGCCCTGTCAGGAGACGCATAAATGAACGGTTTGCCAAAGGTTCAAGTACATCCTTGAAAGAAGTTTTCTCGGATGGAGCCCACTTCTCGGATCTCAGCCATGCGACAGCCAGCATAGAGAGCGTCTTGCTTGCGGTATTGGCTACCACTGCCCAAGTCAGTGCGCGCGTTGAACCGCTGGCCAAAAGCACAGTCGCAGCGATGGAACCGACTGCCACGGCGCCTGTACGAACAGCATTCGCCGTCGCCAGCCAGCTCCCAACCCTGTCGCGGCCGAACATCGAGGCAACAAGCGCCGGCCACGCGGCGCCATATACCTTGTCACCGAACATTCCGACAAAACTCGCTACCGCTGCCAAGGGGGACGAATACGCAACCAGATAGAGGCCAGCTCCTACTGCAGAAAGTAAATTGCTGGTCTGTAGCCCGCGACGCGGCCCGAGTCGACCCACCAGCTGGCCCGCGCTCGGAATCGTACAGATGGCCACGAGCGCCCCGACGGTTACTGCGGCACCTGCGTCGACCGAGTCGAGTCCATTACGTCGAATGAGCACTAGGAGAGAGATCGGGAGGAAGAACCCAACTCCTACGGCATCAACCATGACCGCGCCGAAGAGAAGAGAGTTGTTTCTCTGGGCGGTAGGGGCTCTGTCGCTAAACACCGAGAAGGCCCTTCGCCGTAGCGCTCTGCCAAGCTATGAGAAGAGACGGATCAACAAGCTCGCCCGCCGCGATCATTTCCCTGACATGGGACTTCTTAACGCGCCGACCTGCTACTCGTTCCCAAGGGTCGTCTAGAGCAGCCAGGCCTTCCTCGGCGACTTTGGCGAGAAACAAATAAACCGGCCAAGCTGACCGTCCAGGATTTGGGAAGAAGTGTTGAAGGGCCACTATGGAATCAATGCTTAGTCCGAGCTCTTCCTGCACTTCACGGCGCGCGGCAATCTCAGGAAGTTCTCCTTCCTCGCCGGCACCTCCCGGTAAGTCAAAAATCCAGGCGTTTAGAGGGAAGCGGTACTGGCGGGTCAAAAGTATTTCATCGTCTTGCTCGATCAGCACGGCCACGGCAAAGGGCATGCTCTCGTCAACTTCGTAATGGCCCAACTCGCCGCTGGGCAGGCGAACGAGGTAGTCGGTCAACTTCACGCGACCTGCGTACGCCCTGGTCGCCTCCAGCCGGTCCCAGTGAGCTTCATTCATAGGTCTTCTTCTTTCATCAGGGCGTCGACGCGGAGGAACGTTTCTTGGGGGGTCTCGACCGACACAACATGCGCTGCGGAGTTGCGGATGGGCTCGTCGTTACCTCCAGGCCCGAAGTCATCACCCATATAGGTCAGGTCTTCAAGGGCAATGCCCCATCTCGTCGCCAGCCATTCCAACGCTCGCAATTTATTCCAATTGTCGGCTACGACAGAGACCGACCGCTGTCCCGCCCGGTAGACGTTAACTCCAAGGTTGGCCCGGCCTGCAAGAAGAAAATATGCGTCGCGTGCTTGGCCCTCGCGCGATTGTTGCGCCGCGGTCTCGGATGTGAAGGACACGAGAAGCTGACTTCCGGACATCGAGAGCATTGGGTTTGGAAGGCCGAGCTCGCGGGCAACCGAGTTAGCGAGGGCCGTTAGGGAATCAACGGAGCTAGCAGATGGTCCGGGGGGCTCGGGCGAGGGCTGCCCCTCCGGAATCCGAGAAGTTCCCCCGTCAGGCAAAAGAATCAGATTATCGGAACATGCAAACGTCCATAAAACCGACGGGATGCGTTTCCGAAGGTCTTTCGCGGGCGCGCTCGTGATGATGCCCATGCACGTTCTTCCGACGGAAAGAATCAGGCCAAGCCGATCGGAGATGTCCTTCCCAATTGGAGCTTTCGGGTACGCCAAAGTGCCGTCAAAATCGAAGACAAGCGACCGATTCCGAACATCAGGTGGCATGAGCAGCAATCCTCTTGGAGATTGATAGGTAGGGGCCCAGCACAGCTATCGCGTGGTCAAATCCGTCTTGGCGAGTCGTGGTGAGATGGTTTGCAATATTGCCTAGGACACGAAAGCCCCGGTAAACGTCGAACCGCGCCCGCCAATGCGCGTCGTTTCGAAGCCATGCTTGGAGCGCGATGGATTTTAAGGCGGCCGTCAAAACTTCGCCCTCCCTAAAGGGATGGCGCATGGGCGTGGCAAATCCAGAGTCCGCCAGAGCTGGCCAAATCGACTCTGCAAAGACACAGAAAGATGCCAGATCCATGATTGGATCCCATAAAGGGACCCCTTGATACCAGACCCCACGCACGTCTAGAAACGTCGTTTCTGGCCCATGGAGAATGACGTTTGAGGGCACAAAATCACCGTGAACGGCTATTGAAAGTCTGGCCCGTTGATCCACATTTTGGCTGTCGATGGCACGCGAGACCCAGTTCGAGGAGTCCGCTACGACCTGATCGAGCAGCGAAACGAGAGATCGCGTCGACGGTTTCAAGGATAGGTGTGTCTTGGCGATGGCTCGCTTAAACCGGCCCCGCCGCTCCAGTGCTTCTGCGCGAAGGAAGTTGATCCTATGCTCGGCCTCCTGGTGCCACGGCTTCCGTAGCGTGAGAGCAAGATCGAATAATGCGTCAACAGCATTGGCAATGGCGTCGTCCGCATGACTGGATTTATCGAGGTACGAGGACAACGTTTCGCCGCGCACAAAAGTCATGTCAAAGCCAGTGTCGAAGGTCCGAATGACCTCTGGGTACATGCGCAGATTGTGGGTGTCATGCATGTAGTGCAGGTGTCTCGCCTGTTCCAGCAAAGGGGAGGCGTCCGCCCCTTCTTCTGCGGTTTTACGCACGATGAGATTTCGCGCGTCAACACCCGCCAGAATTTCTACTTTTCGCCCTGCGTCCGTAGGGATCACACGAGACGCGACATTCATCTGACAGCGGGGGGAAAGTGCGATGGAACGCGGGTTACGAACTGGCCTTCCAGCCAGAGGCCGTCGAGAGGCATTTCATGGAGGGCACGGAGCGCCTGGAGAGGAGTCTCGACAATGGGCTCACCACGCCTGTTGAACGACGTGTTTACCAGGATCGGCACCCCTGTGATGGCAAAGAACTCGCGAAGCGTTCTTGTAAGAAAGCTGTCTCCTTCTGAGGGCACCGTTTGAACTCGCGAGCCGCCGTCAATATGAACTACAGCAGGAGCTGATGCCTTGCAGAGTTCAGTTGCCTGCGCGACTTTCAGCATGAAAGGGTCCGCTGCACTCGACGGCTCGAAGTAGTCGCTAAATTCACTATCCAGGATGAGAGGAGCTATGGGGCGGAAAGGCTCCCGATATTTGATTTGACGGTTAATTCGCTCCCTGACCATGCTTTTGCGCGGGTCGGCCAGAATTGAGCGGCCGCCAAGGGCGCGAGGTCCGAATTCGGATGAACCCTCGAATACAGCAATGATTTCTCCATCTGCCAAACGGGCAGCCAGTTGTTCAGGACTCATCAGGCTCGGCTCAACAAGAAGATCCGGGTAGAACATTCGTACTTCTGCGCGGGCCGCATCTGCAGCGTACGTTTTGGACGGCCGAGCGACCCGATCATCGACTGCTTTACCTCGGAAGGTGACCTGAACTTCGGCATCACGTTCCTTTGCGAAGAGATAAAGGGCGCCAAATGAAAGACCGGCATCGCCGGAGTGAGGTGGGATAAGCACTCTCCTCCCGTCGGCTGCTGCCCGTGCGGCAAGAACTCCGTTGGCAACCGTGTTGAGCCCACAACCGCCCGCAATTGCTAGCGTTCCAGTGGGGGCCTCGTCGCGAAGGAGCTCGTACCCGCGCAGCAGCACCCTCTCGAGAATCGTCTGAACCGTCGCTGCCAGATCCGCATGAGTGGCGAAAGTGTCACCATCGCGGTCTTTAATTGCTTGAAGCTCTTCTAGGAAGCCATCGAAGGGGCTGAATTGGAAGAGCGAGTCCAGCGAGTCTCCAATCCGGGCATGCTTAGCAAATTCATCCAAGTACTGAGGACTACCCCAGCCTGCTAGCCCCATCGTTTTGCCTGACTCGAGGCCGGCGAACCCAACAGCTGCATTGACGATCTCGTAAATCTGTCCTACCGAATTGGTGTAGCCCATTGGAAACATTGTGTGTTCGACAAATCCTTCGCCGTACGTCCCACCAACACGGGTGAAATCGCCTAGCGAGGACACTGCATAGAACGTGAACGTCTCACGCTTGGCGCGCATATCCGGGCCCGGATGTTCGGCGACCGACCCAAGCCCGTCATAGACGATGACGCCTCCTTCTTCTCCTGGCGAAGTCAGGAGCCACGCGGATGCCGCGTGAGAAAGGTGGTGAGGGTAGAGGGTTAACTGGTCCGCCGCGAACATTGAGCGGACCCGATGCGGGAGCAAATCGCTTGAGACAACTGAATGAATATCGTCTAGTCCGATTCCGGCGTAATCCAAGCAATACTGAATGGCTCCCCGGATAGGGTTTTGGAAGCCGTTACCGAGGCCGTACTTAACCCGAGAGATGCGTTCCTCTTCGATAGCAACAATGATGTCGTTGCCGTGCATGAGGGCAGCTGAGTAGTCGTGCGAAGATCCACCAAGGCCAAGAATCCAGTCAGCCATTTACGTGTGCCTCCGTCTTGTTCGTTGTCTTTTGCGTTGCGGATTGGTAGCCCTCGATGCTCGAGCGGAGCGCGTCGAGTATTTCGATATCAACGGACGGCTGTCCCATCTCGGCGCGTCTTCGGTCGACCTCGTTTCGAATCCGCTTCCCAGTTTCCGAACTGAATATGTAGTGTCCGGACAAGATGGCGAGCGTTTCGGGATCGTATGTCTTGCCTGCCACGATCCAGGACTTCCATCTGCCTGATTCCACTGCAGCACTGACGAAAGCCTCACGGAGATCACGGGCATCTAGGTCCCGCATGGCTTGGAGAAGGACACGTGTCTCGATGACCCCGAACTCAGGCGCAACGTTAATGGCATCTACGCCGGCCGTCATGAGCTGAGTGACCTCGGCGGGGTCTAAATAGTCAACGTTGTGAGCCTTCAGCTGGACAGAGGCGTCATGGCAGAGCGCTGAAAGGACACTGATTCCGTCGAGGACCCTGTTCCGGTCACCCCGCACCAGGGCGCCGGTATTCTTGTCCTCGACCACCTTCGTGCCCGTCTGGGCAACGACAAAGACAGGCATCGGCAATTCTGCTGCGGAAAGACCATCAAGGGCTCGGTTCAGTTCCACTTGAAATTGCCGGGGATCGTTCATCTCCTCGCCTTGAACCTCAAAGCCAATTTCGAAGGAAATGTCTCGACCCTTGAGGCGGGCATGCTCCCAGGCCCCTCTGTAGAGCAGAGTTAGTCGATCGAGGGCGCTCTCGATATCGACTGAACCGCTCGACGCCTTGGACGTGTCGATATGCAGAAGGTTGAAGCCCGCGTCGATATCGCTCCGGAAAGAGGCGAGTGCATTCTCGAGCTCCACCACTGGATCAGCAGACCATTGAAGTGGTTGCTGCCAAGGTCCTCCGTGGTCGCGGCAGATTGCAATGAGGCCGGAGGGGTCATTTGCCGAAAGAGAAGAGGCGAACTCGGCCGAGGTCCAATTTTCCACATACCCGCCGCCTGCCTCTTTATGGTCAATCTGGCGCCGACTTGCAATCGCCATGATTGGTGCCTGTTGCCGATAGGCAACATCAGTCATGGCTTGAACGGTAAGCCGCGACATTGGACCTACCCCAAGGCGTGGCAACTGGGAATTAAATGGATTATTCAACGGGTCCCCATAACTTATCCGTATGTTTACTCGATGCGTCTGGCTCGGAAAATTATTCCCGAAGGGTCAAGCCAGACCGTCGTCCATGCGAACGGTCTTAATGACACCAATCATTCTTGTTCCGTTTACCGAAATTTACTCTAACACGTCGTTGAGGGGTCGCTGCAGAAAACGGAAATTACAATGGAATAATGCCGACTGTAAGCCTGATCAGAAGTCATAATAAAGAAATAGGAGGATTTGGCGTCATGATCGCCGGGATACCATCACTGTATTTTGGGGGCACTGCATGTAAGGGTAATCCAGCGACCGGTCATACCCAGGATGCCGACCTGGTTTCGGCTGTAGAGCGCTTCAACCTCGACGTCCGTGACGTAGCTGAGCGTTCGGCCGGTTAGCTGACCAGTCCCATCAGCTTCTTCGGCCGATGCGGGTCAACGTGACGCCGGCAAGTGCTTATGACGCTGACCCTGAAGCGCAGCGCAGAACATCGACGCCTGCGTTAACAGTGGCCTGGCTGGCGGCCACCGCCGATGCAAGCCGTGCCGCCGTAATGTTGCGCAGGTCACACCGTGCACATACGCTGGGGACGCTGCAGCGTGGCAGCAATCTGATGAAAGGCAGAACATTGACCAGCGAGAACCTCTCCGTCGTTGTTCGAGGCGACGTTGACGTCGAACAGATCCAGATTGCCGCAACCGGTCACGTCACTACTTCGAGCGTGCAGGGCCTCTACCCCGTGGTGCAGCGAACCAAGAGCCTTGGCGGCGGCCTGAACGTCGAGATGGACCTTTCCGAAGCCACCGTTGACACGGACGCGCTCGGCGAGCTTCAGGTCTACGCGGAACTCTTCGAAGTTCCCGTCCGCTTGAACACTGAGTCGAGCAACGTCACTGAACTGCCGTCCCGTCGTCGCCTGGCAACGGCGGCAGCCTAAAAGGAGAACCGATGCGCAAGGTAACCGCCGGCCTGTTCCACTCCGTGGATGGCGTAGTTCAGGACCCGTTCAAGTTCCAGTTCGACAGCTTCGACGACGAACTGGGCAAGGGACTGACCAAGATGATCAACACTGTGGACACGGTGGTTCTAGGCCGAATCAGCTACCAGGAGTGGGCCGGATATTGGCCGAATGCTTCGCAAGACGAAGATTTTGCCGCCTTCATCAACCCCGTGGAGAAGTTCGTGGCATCTCGCACGCTGTCCGAGCCCCTCGAATGGGAGAACTCGCACCTCATCGATGGGCCGCTGGAG
Source organism: Paenarthrobacter sp. 2TAF44 (assembly GCF_052114885.1). NCBI lineage: Bacteria > Bacillati > Actinomycetota > Actinomycetes > Micrococcales > Micrococcaceae > Paenarthrobacter > Paenarthrobacter sp. 2TAF44. The sequence continues at coordinate 64,899 of NZ_JBFRFP010000016.1, forward strand.
CAGTTCGTCACTGACCTGAAAGGGCGTGACGGTGGAGAGATCGCAGTCTGCGGCAGCATCTCCGTAGTGCGACAACTGCTGTTCGCGGGCGTCCTGGATGAGCTGACCCTCATGACCCACCCCGTGGTTGCCGGCAGTGGACGGCGACTCTTTGAGGACGGCGACCCATTGAGCCGCCTCGTTCTGGAGGATCAGTACGCCACGAGCAAAGGCAACGTTGTGAGCACTTACAGCCGACGCCAGGACTGAAACGCCCCGCGCGGCGGCCCGGCCTAAACCCTACTTCTTCCCCGCCTTCAAATCAGCGACAGCCTTCGCGATCCGCCGAGCCCGGGTCTCTTCCGTTTTGGCGTCTCCAATCGGTTCCACGTATCGGCGCTGGGCACTGTAATTCAACGTCCCATAGAAGGCTTTCGCCTCGGGCTCCGCCTCAAGGGCCGCAGCGAGGTCGTCCGGAACCTCGATTACACGCGGTTGGGTGTCCACTTCCAGATTCACGTCCACGGTGTCGCCTGCGGACGCCCCAGTCAGGTCCCTGTTCGCGGAGCTGACACCCACCATGTACTTCCCACCCATCACCGCGATGCTGCTGCGATAGCTCTGGCCGTTGATGGTTACAACTACTGGGGGCCGCTTGCCGGCATCGAGCGCACTAACAATATCCTCGGGAACCTCAATGCCAGCCTTGTTGCCATCGCCGACGATGGTCGTAGTGAATTTCATGTCCCCAGTATGCCGTCGGCCACCCGTAGACGCATCCGGCCAGCCAGACTACGTTCGTATAAGCAACTATCCAGTGAACCAAGGAGAGCGAACCATGGACGAGCAGGATCTTCTGGAACGGATTCAGTCACTCGTGGAAGAGGAGCACCGCCTGCGGGATGCAGCGGTCGGGGGCGGAATTGAGGACGACGTCGACGGCGACGGCAGCCGTGCCCGCTTGGCCCAGCTTGAGGCTCAACTCGACCAGTGCTGGGACTTGCTCCGCCAGCGCCGGGCCAAGAAGCACGCTGGTGAGAATCCCGACGACGCCGAACCGCGCCCCATCAGCGAGGTCGAGGGCTACAGGCAGTAGCCCAGAAGAAGCTACGCCCCCTCAAGCACCTGACTTGTAGCCCACGCAACGTACTTGGCCGCGTTGGCAACGGCGTCGGCGACGTCGGGAACACCGTCCTTGCGCTGGGCGACGTCCAACAACTGGGCCGCAGCTACGATCCCGTGTTTGGCCAGATCCTCAGGTGTCACCGTAATTCGGCCTGCCACAGCGACCACGGGTATTCCGTGCACGCTTGCGGCATCGGCCAAGGCGATGGGCGCTTTACCGGTGAGCGACTGCTCATCCATGGAACCCTCGCCCGTAATCACGAGGTCCGCCTCGCTGAGGTGCGAAGCAAGGCCTGTGAGCCCGGCGACCAGCGCGAAGCCGCCTTCAAGTGCCGAGTCGGTAAAGGCAAGGAACGACGCCGGGAACCCGCCTGCCGCTCCGGCTCCCGGAACGTTGACGTCCCGGCCCGTGGCTTCCCGAAGGAGTGAGGCCCAGTTACGGAGGCCGGCGTCGAGCTTTTCAACAGCGTCTTCGTCTGCCCCCTTCTGGGGGCCGAAAACATACGCGGCGCCATCCGGGCCGAACAGCGGGTTTTGGACGTCGACGGCGATCCGGAACTTGGCGCGCGAAAGCCGCGGATCCAACTCGGAGATGTCCAGGGCTACGACGCCGGCAAGGAAGCCTCCGCCGAGGGGGACCACGTTTCCGGCAGCGTCCACGGGCTTGAGCCCCAGCGCACGCAGGGCGCCACTACCACCGTCGGACATTGCGGAACCGCCAAGTCCTAACACAATTTCAGTGGCGCCGGCGTCCAACGCCGCAGCGATGAGCTGTCCGCAGCCGTAGCTGTGGGCACGCAACGAATTGTCAGGGGTGGGCTCCATGAAGGCCAAACCGGAGGCTTGAGCGGTTTCGATAACGGCAGTGGCTCCGCCGAAAGAATCTTTACGGATGGCCCAGGAAGCTCCGACCGGCTTGAGAATTGGACCCACAACGGCGTGGTTCCGCTCTTCGTAGCCAGCGGCGATGGCGGCGTCGAGGGTACCTTCGCCACCGTCAGCTACCGGAAATTGGGTAGTTATGGCGTCTGGATAGACGCGTAAGGCGCCCTCGGCCATGGCTGATGCGGCTTCCGCGGCGGTCAGGGATCCCTTGAATTTGTCCGGGGCGATGAGGATACGCATGGGTCCATCTTGCCAGCTTTTGCCGGGAAAGCGGTTGCCCATTACGAAGATGGCGTCAGTCGTTCAGCGCACGAATGGGCGCGCCCTCAAGCCAGGCCTTAACGTCCTCGAAGGCACCGCCATAGAACTGGCGGTAGCTTTCGTGTGTCACGTAGCCGATATGTGGGGAGAGCACGGTTCGCGATGAATGAAGCAAAGCATGCCCAGCCGGCAGGGGCTCCTCATCAAAGACGTCCATGGCAGCGCCACGAATCCAGCCTTCCTCCAGTGCACGAATCAACGCTGCCTCATCTACCAGTTGCCCCCGTGCGGTGTTTACGAGCACGCCTTCGGGCCCCAGAAGCCTCAATTCTTCCGAACCGACTATGCCCTCGGTCCGATCGGACAGGCGTAGGTGCAACGTCACCACGTCGGATTCCCGGAACAGCTCCTCCTTGGTGACCTTTCGAGCACCAGCCTCCTCGGCCGCCTCTGCCGTAAGGTTCTGGCTCCAAGCGAGCACATCCATGCCGAAGGCTTTCGCGTAGCCCGCGATCCGCTTCCCTATCTTGCCGAGGCCGACGATTCCCAGCGTCTTGCCTTCGAGTTCAAACCCGACGGCCGTCTGCCAGTCGCCTGCCCGCAGCGAGTTTTCCTCCACAACCAGGTTGCGGGCAAAAGCGAGCAGCAACGCCCACGTCATCTCCGGTGCCGCTGCCGGCGAACCGCCCGTTCCGCACACCAGGACGCCCCGCTCCGACGCTGCCTCAAGGTCGATCGCAGCATTGGCCATGCCCGTAGTCACGAGCAGTTTCAGGTTGGTCAATGACTCGAGCACGCGACGAGGGAAGCGCGTCCGTTCACGCATCGCCACAATGATGTCGAACGGCGCCAAGGCTGCCACGGCTTGCTCTTCCGAAACAAAGGGTGCGCTGAAAACGCTGACCTTCACGCCGTCGTCGAGCAGTGAATCCCAAGGGGCGTAGTCGCTGGCGACCTGCTGATAGTCATCAATGATGGCCAAGCGGAAACTCGTCACGTCAATCTCCTCGCGCAGCGGCTGGTGTACAAACACCATCTCACGTCACGATTCCAATGCGGCGACCACAGACAATGCGGACAGAGACAATTTAGTGCCGTGCGCCGAGCAGGCGGGCCGGTAGATGCACATTTTCCGGCGATGCGCTTGACTGGAAATTGAACCCTTCCCCTTCCAAGGAGATGCGTTGACAGAGCCCATCATGATGCAGGCCCTTCCCAAGCCCGAGCATCCTCGTCCCCAACTTGTCCGCGAGAACTGGATAAACCTCAACGGAACCTGGGGTTTTGAGATCGACGCCGGCGACTCCGGTTTGGAGCGCGGCGTTGACAAGCGCGAGCTCACGGATGAGATTCTGGTGCCGTTCGCCCCGGAATCGTCCCTTTCCGGAATTGAGCACGTGGATTTCATGGAAGCTGTTTGGTACCGACGTACGGTGACCATTCCCCAGGAGTGGGCCGGCCAGAACGTCCTCCTGCACTTCGGCGCTGTGGATCACGACGCGACTGTCTGGGTGAACGGCATTGAAGTGGCCCGCCATAGGGGTGGTTTCACCCCCTTCACCGCCGATCTTGGTGGAGTGGCCGAACCCGGCACGGAAGCGGTCATTGTTGTCCGGGCCCGCGATTCGCGGCACGAAATGCAGGCCCGGGGCAAGCAGGCAACCTGGTACAACAACACTCATTGCCAGTACACCCGCACCACTGGAATCTGGCAGACGGTCTGGATGGAAGCTGTACCCGAGGTCCACATCAAACGGCTCCGAATGACTCCCAACCTGGCCGACTCAAGCATCACGATTGAGGTTCCGATCAGCCAGAACCGCACGGGGCACACGGTGACCGCTGTCCTCAGCGATAAGGACGATCTGAGGGTGGAAGCCACGGCCAAGGCAGACTTGGACCTTACGCCAACATTGCGGCTGAGCATTCCCGCCGAATCCCTGCGCCCTTGGTGCATTGAGGATCCCTTCCTTTATGACCTTGAGGTGACGGTTCGGGACGCTGCCGGAACCGCGGTTGACCGCGTCAGCAGCTACGCAGCCGTTCGTTCAGTTGCCCTTGATGGCAGAGTGGTTCGTCTCAACGGCAAGAACGTGTTCCAAAGACTGGTGCTGGATCAGGGCTATTGGCCGGAGTCGCTGATGACCTCGCCGGATGACGCAGCATTAGTCAAGGACATCGAGTTGGCCATGACGGCAGGATTCAACGGTGCACGGCTCCACCAAAAAGTCTTCGAAGAGCGTTTTCTCTACCATGCAGACAGACTCGGCTACTTGGTCTGGGGCGAGTTCGGCGACTGGGGCGTGTCCGGAGGAGGAACCGTTGGCCACAACCAGAAGCCGACAGCGAGTTTCATAGCCCAATGGCTTGAGGTGCTGCAGCGCGACTTCAACCATCCCTCGATCATCGGATGGTGCCCGCTGAACGAAACACACCAGGTCCTGCACGATCGACTGACGGTATTGGATGACGTCACGCAGGCCATGTTCCTTGCCACCAAACTGGCCGACCCCACGCGGCCTGTCATCGATGCATCGGGGTACTCGCACCGCATCCGCGAAACCGACATTTACGATTCCCATTCCTACGAGCAGAATCCAGAGAAGTTCCGGATCGAGCAGCAGGGCCTTTCGGACGTGAAGCCCTTTGTAAACCGGAACCCGCAGGGTGAGGAATACTCCGTTCCTTACGCCGGCCAGCCGTATTTCGTGTCCGAATTCGGCGGCATTTGGTGGAACGAAACGGAGGCGCGCCAAGCGTCAGCAGAAGCGGGCCTCGGAACTGATGTATCGACGTCGTGGGGTTACGGGCAGCGCGTCAGCACCGAGGAGGAGTTCTATGCTCGCTTCGACGCACTATGTGGCGTGCTCCTGGATAACCCGGACATGTTCGGTTACTGCTATACGCAGCTGACGGACGTCTTCCAGGAAAAGAACGGCATCTTCACTTTCGATCGCAGGGACAAGTTCGATCTCGACCGGATCCGCGCCAGCCAGGTCCGTAAGGCAGCCATCGAAGCCCACAACGAATAGAAAAGAATCGCCCAAAGGAAAGGCCAAGGCGCAGCGCCTTGGCCTTTCTTGTGGAATGGATTACGCCGCTCCCGGCCGTTCCGGTCCAGTGGGCCACCGGAGCAGGGCTGCCACATGGACGCCGTCAGGCAAGGCAGCGGAGGGGACCAGCTGAACGCGGGCATCCGTTAGAGCCGCAGCACGCACCATAGCCGCGGGTGCAGGGACCTTTCCTAGAACTTCAGCTCCCAACGCTTCGTCCTCAGAGCTGGCGATCCACGGTTCAGCGCCCAGCGCTAGCAGGGTGTGTTCGGAGAGCGCTTGATCATCGAGGATCAGCACATCCACCTGGGCTTGCTGGAGGGCGTGAACCACAGCCCCGTTTCCAGTAGCCGACTCGGGGTTGGCCTGCCCTTCCTGCTCGGCCAAGCGCTCCATCAGCTGCTGTTGTTCCTCTGCCCACTGCTGGGCAACCAAGGAATTAACCTCGTCGTCGAACTTTTGACGGTCGGAACCAGGGGCCAGGGTATGGGCATCCACCATGCGCAGGATGGCCTTGCTCGCCTCGGACAGTTGATCGGCAACGAGTTGCCGCGCCCTGATGTCACCGGCAAGGACCAGCAGGCGGGCTCGTTTTTCCCTCACAACCTTGTCGATTTCATTCACCACCTGATCGGCATTTCGCCGCCAAATCTCCTCAGTGTGATGTTGATACCGGCCCTGTGACCAACCGCCGCTGGGAACTTTTTTGAGATTCTCGTCCGAGCCCTGGACGTGCTGGCTCTCCTCAACAGTCGGCCTGCCGGCCCGATGCAGTCGGATTTCGCCCTCATCGCGGCTGACTTCGGCCACGACATATGGGAACTCGTCCGGCTGGTGCTTCATCAAAGGCAGCAGGCCGGGAATGGAGTCCATGGAAATTCTTTCGGGCCCCGAGAGTGGCCCGGGCAACAGCTCGTTAACCATCACCTGCCCATCCCGCACCAACACAAAGCGGCTAACCGGGGCGGGCAGTCCCTCGGCGGGTTGGATGGCGGATTCCATGGCGGTCAGATCTTCCTTGGACGCTCCCTGACCCGCCAACGCATCCTTTACATTGTCAGGTTGGACGTCTGCAGCTTCGAGGCTGTCAACTGTTCCCGTACTTGCCTCCAGATAGACCGAGCACCAGGGTCCAGGCTGCCGGTAAAGATCCGCGTACTTTTTCAGTGCTTCACTCACTTGACCCTCCCTCCTCCGCTGCGGCGTCGGCAGGGGTATTCGGGTTCAAGGCCTCCCGGACTTCTTGCGCATCTGTTTCATCAGGGAAGGGCTCGGTCTCCCGTCCTTCTTCCACATGGGATGGTTTGTTCCCCCTGATCATTCCTTCGGTTTCGTGCTGCATCTGATCATCCAGATGCGGTCCGTGCTTTGAGTTTCCTCGCTCAGCCACGGTAATCATCCTTCCGATGTACTCGATTTGCGTGCCGTGCAGGCCTAGCGGCTTACCAACTTGAAGAAAGTGCTGTCCTCGCCGCTGGCTTTCTTCTCTTGATAGAGAAAAGCCAGCTTGCTCTCCTCGAACTTGTCGAACCATTCGTCCCAGCTGATGTGTTCCAGCGAATCTTCGCCAGCTCCGCCCGGGAAATCGATGCGCAGGATACCTACGTCGTTCTTGTCGCCGGTCTTTTTGACGCTGGCCGGTTTACCGTCGTTGCTTTCAACCCACTTGCGAATCTCGTCGTGATCCGTGGTGGTGTGAGATTCCGATGCCATGTCAGATTTTCCTTCCTTCCGATGCCGGCACGTGGTTGGCGAGCCATGTGCCACCGAAGAGTACGGATACTTCGACCCTAATCCGAGCCTGCCCAAAATAGAAAGGGTACTGAGTAAGTTCCCACCGAGATGGCATTTGAACCCAATGTTCCGAAGCGGAATCGGTATTAAATGCCATCTCGGTGCGAACAAAATGGGGCTAGACCCACTGCCCGCGGCGCACCAGGACGTCCTTCAGCAGGTCCAGCCGGTCGGACACAATGCCGTCCACACCCAGGTCCAATAGACGCACCATTTCAGCGGGCTCGTTGATGGTCCAGACGTGAACTTGGACGCCCAAGCGATGGGCGCGGCGAACAAAACCTGGAGTCACCACGGGCAATCGCCCATAGCGGACCGGCACCTGGAAAGCATCGACGCCGGTGAGCATCTTGCGGCCCAGCCCCGCGGGAAGCACGGGTCCAAGAAGTACGAAGACCGCGGTCAGGGTGCTGCCAGCCGAGGAAGCCGTCCGCTGGCTGAGGAGTTTCAAGACAGCACGACGACGCCGGTCAGAGAAACTCGTCACCAACACCCGGCAATGGATGCCATGCTTCTCGATAGCCTCGGCCATCGGTTTAACGGAATTCCAGTCCTTCACGTCCAGGTTCAGGCGGGCATCGGGGAAGGCTGCCACAAGTTCGTCGAAAGTCGGCACTGGTTCCACTCCGCCGATGCGGGCCTTGGCTACCTCGGCTGCCTTTAATGCGGCGATCCTCCCGGAGGAATCTGTGACCCGCTCCAAGGAAGAGTCGTGGAAAACGAGCAGGACGCCATCTGAGGTGGTGTGAACGTCCGTTTCAAGGTGCAGGGTGCCCAGCTCAATGGCGGCACGGAAAGCAGCCATGGAGTTCTCCAAGCCATTCATGGAGAATCCGCGATGAGCCAAGGCCAGTGGGCCCGCAGTGCCGTCCTTGCGGAGGAAATATGGCAGCGTCACATCCGAAGCGTAGCCCATGGTGCATTGGCGCCTACGACTCCTCGGCGACCGTCGCCTTCTCCAGGGGGACCACCGCCACGTCATCGCTGATGTGCACCAGCGTGCGTCCGCGACCGCCGTCGAGCTCCACCCAAACTGCCGTTGCATCACCGGTAACGGCGTCCACTATGCCAGCCGATTCGTACCCCGGAGTTAGTGCCACACTCACGCGGTCCCCCTCGCGAAGCGACCTCCAGTGGTGATCCGGTTCGATCCGCCGCAACGGAGCGGTGTTGAAGTCGTTGATCCTGCGCTTGGCCATGATTCCCCTACATCCAACAAGCTAAACGGGTCTGTGGCTGAAAGCCTACGGGCGCAAGTTGAACGCGGGTTGTATGGAGACTGGGAAGTTGGTGACAGCTTTGCGCACGTCATGGCTGCCAAACTAGTTGCATGACTGTGTTGATTGCCGGGTGCGGCGACCTTGGAACCGAAGCCGGACTGCGTTTCGCAGCGCTGGGCCATGAGGTCATCGGTCTCCGCCGTTCTCCGGAAAAGCTCCCCGCGGGGATTCGGGGCATGCGCGCGGACCTCTCATGTGAAGTCCCAGCCGTCCCAAGAGATGTGAACATTGTTGTGGTCGCTGTAGCCGCCGATTCCTCCACCGAGGAGGCATACCGGACAGCGTATATAAAAGGCTTGCAAAATATTCTGTACGCCTTGGAACGCGATTCTGTCGAACCGGCCCGCATGCTATTCGTCTCCTCCACAGCCGTATATAAGGACTCCGACGGAGCGGTGGTGGACGAAACCACACCCACCGAGCCCACGCGTTTCAGCGGCAAAGTGCTGGTGGAGGCTGAAAATCTGTTCCTTGCCCGCACCCGGGGTACCAGAACCCAACCCATCATCCTGCGGCTCGGCGGCATTTACGGTCCGGGGCGAACCCGACTAATCGACCAAGTCCGGTCAGGGCAAGCCGTGATTCCAGCACGCCCCCGGCACACCAACCGTGTGCACAGGGACGACGCCGCGGCCATGATCGTCCACCTCACCACCATGGATCAGGACCCGGATCCGGTCTACGTAGGTGTAGACGACCATGCGGCCGAGATGGGTGACGTCATGCGGTTTCTTGCCTTGGAAATGGGTAGCCCTGAACCACCGACGGCGTTGGAAGACGCCCCCGCCGGCCCTGGCGACAAACGCTGCTCCAACCAAAGGCTGCGCGGGACTGGCTTCGAGTTCGCCTTCTCCTCATACGTGGAGGGCTACCGAGCAGTGCTGGCAGGTAGCGGCGTCCGTCATCCGTGATGCAATGGCTTTAGACCGTTTGCTCCATCAGTTTCGCCTCGAGGATCTGGGCCACGCCGTCGTCGTCGAAGTGCGGTGCCTGCTGCCCCGCAGCGAGGATGGCTTCCGGGTGGCCGCTGGCCATGGCATAGCCGTGGCCGGCCCAGCGAAGCATCTCGATGTCGTTGGGCATATCCCCGAAGGCCACCACGTCAGCGGCCTCGATACCCAGCGACTCGGCGTACTTGGCGAGAGTGACGGCCTTGTTGATGCCGGGCACGGACATCTCAAGCATCGCCGTGCGCGGCGCCGAGTGCGTGGTGCTGACCAGATGGGCAACAGCGGGCTGAACTTCGGCAAGGAATTCGTCCGGGGTGCCCTTACGGGTTATCGCCAGGAACTTCACGACGGCGTCATCCGCCGTTAGCGTCTGATCCAGCGGTGCGGGAGTGAACTCCGCGAGGAGCTCACTGGTTTCATTCTCGAGAAAGCCCGGCTCCAGTTGGAAACCAGTCAGAGTTTCCACTGCGAACAACGCATCCGGCCGCAGGGACTTGATGATTCGGCGCGCTTCGAAAATGGATTTGATATCCAAGGTGCAAGAAGAAATGGGCTTCTCCATTTCGAGATCCCACACCACTGCGCCGTTGGAACAGATCACGATTCCGCTGTGGCCGAGCTGCTCCTGAAGCGGGTACAACCACCGCGGCGGGCGGCCCGTGACGAACACAAGCTCCACCCCGGCATCCCGGCATGCTTTGAAGGCCTTGACGGTCCGATCACTGATCTTGCCGTCATGACCGAGAATGGTGCCGTCAATATCACTTGCTACGAGCCGCATCATGTCAGTCTACGTGGCTGTTGAGAACCCAAAGGCCGCCACTAACGCTCGAACATACCCGTGATGGTTCCGCGCGCCAAGGTGTGCGAGGGAAGGGCTGAAGCAAGTATGCGTGCTTCGGAATGCTTTTCGATGCCCAGGTCCTCCACGTCCAGCGCATGTACGGCCACTATGTACCGATGCGGTCCATGCCCTCTGGGCGGGGCCGCCCCAAGGTAGCCGGTGCGGCCGCCGTCGTTCTTTAACTGGAACGCGCCAGCGGGCAACGCGTGACCGTCCGGGCCACCCGCGCCGGCCGGAAGGCTTGATACTTCAGGAGGAATATTAAGTACCGCCCAATGCCAGTAGCCCCCGGGACCGGGAGCATCCGGGTCCCACATAGTGACCGCGAAACTCCTTGTTCCTTCCGGAGCTCCGCTCCAGCTCAGCTGAGGAGAAATGTCTTGGCCGCCCGCACCCAGAATCCCGCTCCGTTGATCGGGGCCGAGAGTATCGCCGCCGCTGAATGACTCGCTCGCAACCTGTAATTCCGGCGCGGGCGTCCCAGCATAAGGATCGTGGTCTTTCATGGCGCACCTCCTCTTGGCCGGACTTCGCCGGCAACAGTTTTAGCTTGCAACAGCCCTATGGTTGAGCTCGGCCCGCGTCGGCGGATTGGCGCCAGCCCGTGACACCGTGACTGCGGCAGCACGCGTCGCGTGGTCCATGATGGCGGCAAGGGTCTCAGCCGGCATGGCTCGGAGTGCTCCGCGGTTTTGCGCACCGTCAAGCCCGCGATCAACTATCGCTGACAGCAGCCCCGCCATGAACGAATCGCCGGCACCAACAGTATCCACCACCGTCACGGAAGGTGCGGGGACCTGGGTCTCGCCGATGGCTGTGATTCCCCACGGACCACGCGCGCCCCGCGTGACCACCACCAATGCGGGTCCTTCCGTGCCGCCCAGAGACAACCAGCGGCGTGCGGACTCCAGCGGATCAGCTCCCGGATACAGCCATTCGAGATCTTCGTCAGAAGCCTTCACCACGTCGGAGAGCACTACGAAGCGTTCGGCCTGCCTCCGTGCGTACTCGCGGTCAGTAATGATGCTGGGGCGGCAGTTGGGATCGAAGCTGATAGTGCTCCCCGGGTGGGCATGCTCGACGGCGGCAAGCACGTCCGCGGCACCAGGCTCCAAAGCGGTGGCTATCGAACCCGTATGCAGCAAAGTGGCGCCCTGCAGCATGAGCGGCAATCGCTCCCCAAGGCCCGGCAAATCCCAGGTGAGATCGAAGGTGTAGGTGGCCGCGCCGTCGTCGTCGATCACTGCCGTGGCTACGCTGGTGGGTTTGCCGTCGGGCGGAAGAGGGACCATCACCGAACTGGACCGAAGATGCGCCGCGACGGAATCGCCGTACGCGTCCTGGCCAAACCGCCCAATGAACTGCACGGGATGATCCAAGCGCGCCAAGCCAACGGCGACGTTGAGTGGGCTTCCGCCAACGTGCGCCTCGATTCCGCTGGGGCGCTGCACAACGTCAACCAAGGCCTCGCCAATCACAGTCAGCATGGGACCACTCTGCCAGAGGAAGGGCGGGCGCTACCAGTGATTCAGGAGAGCAGGCGTTGTACCAATTCGCGGCATTTCTTGTAGGCCACGGCCTTTGGATCTATGAGATCGAAGTGATCCCCGGGGACACGCAGCAATTGCGCTGCGCTGCCGGCTGCGGTTGCCGCTGCGACATAGGCCTCGGACTGGCTGGCTGGAACGTCTTCGTCGTCGGTGGCATGAACGGCGAAAACTGGAACATCAATAGGCAGTGAACTCATGGGATCTGCGTATTTATGCCTTTTGGGGTATCTAGCTGAATCGCCACCCATAAGGTTGCAGACGGCACCGTTACTGAGGTTCAGCTTTTCGGCCGCGGCCAGGTTCAGCAGGCCGGACTGGCTGACAACGCCGGTCAGGTGCACGGCGTTATCTTCAGATCCACGCACGAGTTGGCGGTCGGCGTCGGGCGTTCCGATGGCCGAGAGGCGCTGCCGTCCGGCCGCCCACACAGCCAAGTGACCTCCGGCCGAGTGCCCCAAAGCGACTACCTTGCCAAGGTGGAGCTCGTGCTTTCCGGCGATTTCGGCGAGATGGTCAATGCCGGCCAGAATGTCTTCGAACGTATGGGGCCAACCACCGCCGTTGCCGGCCCGCCGGTATTCAAGGTTCCAGGCCGTTATTCCATGCGCCGCGAGGTCCCGGGCCAAGGGCTCGCCGAGCTCGGCGCCGTACTGTGAGCGCCAGTAGCCGCCGTGGATCACAACCGCGACGCCACCCGCGACGGCTGACGCGCCGCGATGGTTTCCGTTGTTCGGTTCAGGTATGAAGAGTTCGCCCCATTGACTGGGGTGTTCGCCGTAGCTGTACTTGTGCCGCAACATTGCGCCCTCCTTTGTACCGAGCCTATCGTGACGTCCCGCAACTTTGGCTAGGGCACCCCGACGGCGGGTGGCCCGCGCCAGTGTCGGACCCGCCCCGTAAGCTGGGGGCATGGCAAGCAATTGGGACAGCCTGGACCAGGACCAGCGCGATGCAGTGGATGCGAACGTGGCGCTCTATGAGCGCGTTCGCCCTGCCCTGAAGCGGGTCACACGGGATGTGCTGCTCACCCTCAGGGACATGCTCAACGACGCCGAGGTCACTCCCCTGTTTGTCACCGGACGAACCAAAACAGTGGAGTCGTTCCGCGAAAAAATCTCACGCACGGATGATCCTTTGGAGCCGGGCGGCCCGCGGGTCCTCAAATTCCCGGACCCTTTCCGCACCTTGAATGACATGGTGGGCATCCGCGTCATCACCAAACTGCCCGCCGAGAACGCAGCCGTAGCCAACATCATCAAGCGCCAGCGCCAGCTCTTCGATTGCCGCGGAGACCGCGAAAAGGACATCGGTTCCATCGAATCGGGCACGTACGGATACTCCAGCCGGCACCTCATCCTGCGCACCATCCAGAACGAGGCAGTCAAGGAGTATCAGCATGTCTTCAACCCGGACATGCCGGCCAACGGCAGCTACTTCTTCGAGTGCCAGATCCGCACGGTTTTTGCGCACGCCTGGAGCGAGATCGAGCATGATATCCGCTTCAAGGCGGAGGATCCGCGCGCCTGGACTCCGCATTTCGATCGCCAGTTCACCGCCACTGCGGCCATGCTGGAAACCGTGGAGAGCGCCTTCGCTGACCTCCACGAGCGCTACGAAGAGGTCAGAAGCTATTGGGACCTGCACGGCGAGGGTGCTTCCCCGCTGACTCCCAACCGGGTTCGGGACGTCTGGCGTACGCTCCTGCCCCACGTTGACCGTAAAGTTGATGACGACTGGGGGTGGGCTGCCGAACTCCTTGCGGCCCACGGACTCACCAAAACCGTGGAACTCGCGGGGCTCTTGAGTGCCAACCGGATCACAGAGGTCCGCAAAGCCCTGGATCACCGCTACTCCCCGGGCCCCGACCGCCTCCTGGATGACCTCCTGCTGTGGCAGTACGGAACCGAACACATTGACCTCACCGCTGAGGCGCCCGACGTCGTTCCGCACCCGCGGCGCGACAGCCTCCAGCGGCGTCTAAAGCAGATTGAGCGTTACCGCCAGACTGCACTGTAAGGACGCTATGACTCCCGAGCAACTCATGTCACTGCGGGTGACTTTCCGCTCGCCCCGCCGCCTGCTGACGGAATCCCTGGCTGGACTGGTAGTTGCACTGGCGCTCATTCCGGAGGCCATTGCTTTTTCGGTGATTGCGGGGGTGGATCCCCGGATTGGGCTTTTCGCTTCCTTCACCATGGGCGTGGTGACTGCTCTCGTGGGTGGTCGTCCAGCCATGATCTCTGCAGCGACAGGGGCCGTGGCATTGGTCATCGCTCCCGTGATGAAGGAGCACGGACTCGACTACCTGATCGCCACGATCATCCTGGCAGGTGTCTTCCAGATCATCCTGGCTGTCCTCGGTGTCACGCGACTCATGCGCTTCATTCCGCGGTCGGTGATGATCGGCTTCGTGAACGCACTGGCAATTTTGGTGTTCATCTCGCAGATGCCCGAGCTCTTCAATGTCCCATGGATGGTCTATCCAATTGTTGCCGTGGGACTCGCCATGGTCTTTGGGCTACCCCGCCTGACCACGGCCATTCCTGCGCCGCTCGTGGCGATCGTGGTCATTACCCTGGTTACCGTTCTGGGGCATATCGATGTTCCCACGGTCAGTGACAAAGGCGAGCTCCCCCACAGCCTGCCGGGGTTCTTCCTGCCGAATGTCCCGCTGAACCTGGAGACGTTCCAGATCATTGCGCCCTTCGCATTGTCCATGGCCCTCGTTGGCCTGTTGGAATCACTCCTGACAGCCAAGCTCGTGGACGACATCACGGACACGCGGTCCAACAAGACACGGGTCTCCTGGGGTCAGGGGGTGGCCAACATTGTCACAGGATTCCTCGGGGGCTTGGGTGGCTGTGCCGTGATCGGACAGACCATGATCAACGTCAAGGGATCGGGCGCACGGAGCCGGCTCTCAACGTTCTTGGCGGGCGTGTTCCTGCTGATCCTGGTGGTAGTCCTTGGGGACGTTGTGGGCATGATTCCCATGGCGGCGCTTGTTGCCGTGATGATCTTCGTTTCCCTGATCACCTTCAACTGGCACTCTGTTCGGCCATCCACCTTGAAGCGGCTACCCAAGTCAGAGACCGCCGTCATGCTGATCACTGTGGCCGCTGTTGTGGCAACACATAACCTGGCGGTGGGTGTCGGCGTCGGCGTTTTGACCGCGATGGTGCTGTTTGCGCGGCGTGTAGCCCACTTCGCCACCGTAGAGCGGACCGAACTGGAGCTCAACGGTGAGACCGTGGCAACGTACACGGTGGATGGCGAGCTCTTCTTCGCGTCGTCAAATGATCTGTACACACAGTTCGACTACGCAAAGGATTCCTCGGAAGGAATAGATCGTGTGGTCATCGATCTCCATAACTCGCACCTTTGGGATGCATCCACTATTGCTGTGCTGGATTCCGTCACTGAGAAGTACCGCAACCACGGGCGTGAGGTGGAGTTCATCGGGCTCAACGAAGCCAGTATCCACATGCGTGAGCGGCTCGCGGGGAAGCTGAACGGCTGATCCCAACTAAAGAACAGTCATCTGACATATATGCCACTTTCAAAGTAACGAACTCGATCATGCCCGCGGACCAATGTGAGCATGGATAAATGCTTGAGGCAACGAATTCCCAGACCGAAACTTCGTCCCCTGCGCCCGTCAACGCGGCCCTCGCCGCAGAAGCAAAGGTCGCGCGAATAGCCGTAACGGTTTTCCCGATCCTGGTTGTGGTGGCTGGCGTCCTCGGGTTCCTCCTTCCGGAAGTGTTCAAGCCGATGGGCGTCGCCGTCCCCTATCTGCTCGGCGTCATCATGTTCTGCATGGGCCTCACGCTGACGCCGCCCGACTTCGCTTCTGTGGCGCGACGGCCGTGGGCTGTGGCACTGGGCATCGTTGCGCACTACGTGATCATGCCTGGGGCAGGCTGGCTGATCGCTGTCTTGCTTCAACTACCGCCCGAGCTCGCTGTCGGCCTGATTCTTGTGGGCTGCGCACCGTCCGGTACGGCGTCCAACGTGATGGCCTTCCTGGCCAAGGGTGACGTGGCCTTGTCGGTCGCTGTTGCCTCGGTTTCCACGTTGATCGCTCCCATCGTCACGCCGGCACTTACGCTCCTGCTGGCCGGGTCATTCCTGCACATTGATGCTGGCGCCATGGTGCTGGACATCGTGAAGACCGTGTTGCTTCCGGTCATCGCAGGCCTGCTCGCTCGACTCTTCCTGTCCAAGCTGGTCGCAAAGGTGCTTCCGGCACTTCCGTGGGCGTCCGCCGTCGTGATTTCACTGATCGTGGCGATCGTCGTGGCAGGCAGCGCCAGCAAGATCGTCGCCGCCGGCGCCATCGTGTTCCTGGCAGTCGTCCTCCACAATGGCTTTGGGCTGGGCCTGGGCTATCTGGCAGGCAAGCTGGGGCGCCTGGATGACAAGGCCCGGCGCGCCCTGGCCTTCGAGGTGGGCATGCAGAACTCCGGTTTGGCCGCCACCCTTGCCACGGCACACTTCAGTCCGCTGGCTGCGCTGCCCTCTGCCGTCTTCTCCCTGTGGCACAACATCTCCGGCGCGATTGTCGCGGCCTGGCTGGCTCGCCGACCACTGAAGCACTAGCGTCCCAAGGCTCCAGCTAAGACTGCTTCAACCAGTTGGACGCCTCTTGACGCAATTAGTTGTGAACGTTAACAATTGCGGGAGCCGATAAGTCACCAAGTGGGAAGATCATGCAATGAAGAACTGGGCAGGAAACCTCGAGTACTCGTCCGCCGAAGTCCAGAGGCCCACGTCCGTGGACCAGCTGCGGGAGCTTGTGGCCAACGCGCCGCGGATCAAGGCCCTCGGTTCCCGCCACTCGTTCAACAAGGTCGCAGACACCGATGGCATCCACATTCTCTTGGATGCCTTGCCCCAGGAAATCTCACTTGATCCCTCAAAGGGCACCGTCAAGGTCAGCGGCGGCATCAGCTATGGCGCACTATGCCGGGCAGTTGAGGAACAGGGTTATGCCATCCACAACCTCGCTTCACTCCCCCACATCTCGGTAGCGGGAGCGATCCAAACCGGGACGCATGGCAGTGGAGTCGGCAATCCCTCCCTGGCTGGCGCCGTCGAAAGCATTGATCTGGTGCGTGCAAACGGCGAGCTAGTGACGCTTACGCCGGACGACGACGAGTTCCTCGCCAGCGTTGTGGGACTCGGCGCCCTTGGGATCGTCACAGGCCTGGAACTGGCCGTCCGGCCCAGCTATCAGATGCGGCAGCGTGTGCTCACGGGACTTCCATGGGAGCGGACCCTGTCTGACTTCGCAAACATCGCATCTGCCGCGTACAGCGTCAGCTTCTTCACCAATTACACCGGCGAGTCCATCCCGCAGGTCTGGCTCAAGGCGCTGGACACCGAAGCTCTGTTGCCGGACCTGTTCGGAGCAACCGCAGCCACGGCGGCGATGCATCCCTTGCCGGACATGTCTGCGGAGAACTGCACGGGTCAGCTGGACGAGCCCGGCAAATGGCTGGACCGCCTGCCGCACTTCCGCCACGAATTCACACCAAGCAACGGTGAGGAGCTGCAGAGCGAATTCCTGCTGCCGATGGAGCAGGCACCGGCCGCGCTTGAAGCTATCCGAGAGCTCGCGGACAAGCTGGCACCGCTGTTGTTCATCTCCGAAATCCGTACAGTAGCCGCTGATGAGTTCTGGCTCAGCCCGTTCTACCGGCAGCAAAGCGTCGCCCTTCACTTCACGTGGAAGCCACTGCAAGCCGAGGTGGAAGCGGTACTCCCGGAACTGGAGGAAGCACTGCGTCCCTTCGGCGCGAGGCCGCACTGGGGCAAGCTCTTCACGCCAAGCCTGTACGACTTCGCCGCGCTCTATCCGCGCTTCGAGGACTTCTGCAGCCTCGCCGTCACCAACGACCCTTCGGGCAAGTTCCGGAATGACCTGCTGGAAAGTGTGCTGGGCATCTCTGCGGCGACGCACGCCTAGAACCATTCGCGCCCATCACGTTGCCAAGCCGCTATTCCGTTGCTGCCCAGCCACGGAATAGCGGGTTGGCCACGGACTAGTAGCTACTACTGAATGTGCGCCAGTACGGCTCCCGCGGTCACCACACCGCCGGGTGCCGAGAGCACCTCGGAGAGCGTACCTGCACGGTGTGCTGCCACCTGCGTTTCCATCTTCATGGCCTCCACCACCAGCAAGGGGTCACCTGCCAAGACTTCGGTCCCGGGCTCCACGAGCCACTTCACCACTGTGCCGGCCATGGTGGAGACCAAAGCTGACTCCACTGGCGAGGATCCCTCTGAATCAGGTCCTTCCAGGTAATCACTCGGTAGCCCAGTAACAACCGAACCTGAGGGGAGCCCCTGCCCTGACCGCGCCCAACCATCCAGAAGATCAGCCGGAAGTCCCACGGCCAGCCGCTTGCCGTCGACATCCACGGTGATGGTGCGCCGCACCCCACTCGGGGCAACCACGTTGTATTCGGAATCAACGGGGATCTGGTCTGCGAAGTCTGTCTCGATCCACCGGGTGTGAACGCGCAGCCTGGCTACGGATGTAAAGTCATCGGACTCCACTACAGCGCGGTGGAACGGCAACACGGTGGGCAGTCCGGTGATCTCCATTTCGGCAAGTGCACGGCGTGCACGCCGCAGCGCTTGCTGGCGGTCGGCACCAGTAACAATCAATTTGGCCAAGAGCGAATCAAACTGCGGTGCAATAAACGAGCCCGCGCGCACGCCGGTGTCCAAACGAATGCCGGGACCCGTGGGCGCTTGGAACGATGCCACCGTGCCCGGGGAGGGCAGGAAACCGCGGCCAACGTCCTCAGCGTTGATGCGGAACTCAAACGAATGGCCGCGGGCTAGAGGATCCTCTGTAATGCTCAAGGGCAGGCCGGCTGCAATACGGAACTGCTCCTGAACGAGGTCAATCCCAGCCGTTTCCTCGGTTATCGGGTGCTCCACCTGAAGGCGCGTGTTTACCTCGAGGAAGGCCACGGCCCCATCTGCGGAGACAAGGAATTCAACAGTCCCGGCGCCGTAGTAGCCGGCCTCGCGGACGATCGCTTTGGCGGCGTCATAGATTTGTTGCTGCTGGGAATCGCTGAGGAAAGGTGCAGGTGCCTCTTCCACGAGCTTCTGGTGACGGCGTTGGAGGGAGCAGTCGCGCGTACCCACCACAACGACGTTGCCGTGGGTATCGGCGATGACCTGCGCCTCCACGTGCCGCGGCCTGTCCAGGTACTGTTCCACGAAGCATTCACCGCGCCCGAATGCTGTGATGGCTTCACGCACTGCGGAATCGAAAGCCTCCTCCACTTCCGCGAGTTCGCGGACCACCTTGAGCCCCCTGCCACCCCCGCCGAAGGCAGCCTTGATAGCGACCGGAAGTCCGTGTTCCTCGGCAAAGGTCCGGGCTTCGGCAGCAGTGGCAACCGGCCCATCACTGCCGGCCACAAGAGGCGCACCAGCACGGATGGCGATCTCGCGGGCCGTGATCTTATTGCCCAACTGTCGGATCGACTCAGGCGAGGGACCGATCCACTCGAGTCCGGCGTCGAGGACTGCTTGCGCAAAGTCGGCGTTTTCCGAGAGGAAGCCATACCCGGGATGGACGGCGTCAGCCCCCGACTGTTCCGCAACGGCGAGCAGCTTTCCAACGTTCAGGTAGGTCTCAGCAGGGCTGTTTCCGCCCAGGCTATAGGCTTCATCCGCGGCACCTACGTGCATGGCGTCGGCGTCGATGTCCGCGTAGACGGCCACGGACGAAATGCCGGCGTCATCGCAGGCTCGGGCGACGCGAACGGCGATCTCTCCGCGGTTCGCAATCAGGACCTTTCGCATCAAATACTCACTTCTCTGGGGTCTTGGTGAAGTCGGGGGAATCGGGGACCATCCGGAACCGGATCCGTCCGCCTATGGGGACCTGCCCGGCAAGGTCAAGGTGTTCGTCGCGAACCACGCCGATCACGGGGTAACCGCCGGTGATGGGATGGTCGGCCAAGAACAAAACGGGGAGGCCGGCGGGCGGGATCTGGAGGGCGCCGGCCATAGTCCCCTCACTGGGAAGTTCACCCTCGCGGGCGCGCTGGAGAGGAGTACCGTCCAATCGCATGCCGACGCGGTTGGACTGGGGTGTGACCAGCCATTCCTGGCTTGTTAGGGACTCGATGGCCGATTGATCGAACCAATCAGCACGGGGTCCCGGAACCACCTCGAGCACAGTCACACCGGTACCTGGGAAATCCGGTTGCAACTCCGGGCTTCCAACGGCCGTTGAATCCGTGGCATCGCCCGTCGGGAGCTCCTGCCCAATCACCAACGGGGCAGGTCCGATCCCGGACATCGTGTCGGCTGAACGACTCCCCAGGACTTCGGGAACCGCGATGCCACCGCGGATTGCGACGTAGTTCCGGAACCCCGCCTCGGGCGGTCCGAGGCTAAGCACTTCACCGTCCAGCAACGCGAATGGAGCAGCAATCGGGACGCTGCGCAGGGCGTCCTGGGCGTCGCCGTCAGACTCCTCAAATTCAGCCGACGACGGCGACCGGACTGTGAGGCTGGTAGGCGCCCCTGTCACGGCAATCACCTGGTCACCGACCGCTTCCACGGTCAGCCCACCGTTGACGGTCTCGATGGCGGCAGCCGACGAGCTGTTGCCGACGAGGCGGTTGGCGCGGCGCAGGGATGCCCGGTCCAAGGCACCGGCCGCCGAGACCCCCAAGGCCCCGTAGCCTCTCCGGCCCAGATCCTGGATAAGGCTCTGCGCCCCGGGGTTGAGGATCTTCAGGCCGGAGTCCGTGTGGTGATCAGCCTCGGGTTCAGCTTGATGCTCCGCACTGGCCGTGACAACCTCCCGAACAGCGCGGTACTGCACCCTGTCGCCGGGCCGAACCAGGGCCGGTTGGGGACGGTCGAGGTCCCACATCCGGGCTCCCGTTCGGCCAATCAGCTGCCAACCGCCGGGAGAACGCCGGGGATAGACAGCCGAGTACTGGCCGCCGAGGGCCACGGATCCAGCAGGAACAGCCGTGCGCGGTGAAGAGCGGCGGGGAACCGTGAGGACTTCATTCTCGCCCACCATGTAGCCGAATCCGGGAGCGAAGCCTGCGAATGCAACAGTCCAGATCTGGCCTGTGTGGGCCGCAATGACGCCCTCCACGCTCAGCCCGGTGAGTTCCGCCACGTCGGCGAGGTCATCGCCGTCGTACACGGTATCGATGACCACCAGCCCGGAGTCAGTAACCTCGGTCGCGGTGAGTTCCAGTTCGAGCAAACGGGCGCCGATGGCGCGCGTTGCCGCAGCGGATTCGCCAACGACCATCACTGTTTCGGCAGCTGCCAGGACGTCTACCTGGCCCGGGAGCGGAGACTTGTAGAGCATGTCCTGCAGGGCCAGTACGTCCTGCAGCCCATCCAGCTCCGCAAGGACGGCACGGGTGCCGACGGGTCGCACGGAGCGGACCCTTTTCGCTGTAGCCGATTGCTTCGCTGTAGCCGATTGCTTCGCGGTGGTCGTTTGCATCACGGTCTCCATCATCCGCTTCGTCGCCAATTAGGCGGCCGACCCCTGAAGCAGGCGAACGTCTTCTTCAGGCTTCGGATCCCGACCCAGGACCATACCCACGATCGTGACAACTGCGGTCAGGACGAGGTACCCGGCGATCAAATACCAGCCACCGGAGGCCGCACCATAGAGAGCCGTGAAGATGATGGGCGCGACGGCTCCACCAATCACGCCGGCGAGTGTGTAAGCCAAGGAGCTACCGGCGTAGCGCAGGCGGGCGGGGAACTGCTCCGTGATGAAGGCGGCCTGCGGGCCATACATGAAGGCGTGGAGTGCCAGACCGATCACTGTGCCGATGGTCAACATAACCACTGACTTGCCCTGGATCATGAGGAAGAACAGGGGAATATAGACGGCCGTAGCGGCGGCCGTGACGCCGTAAACAAGGCGGCGGTTGAATCGGTCGGTCAGGGCGCCGGCCAACGGAATGAGGAACAGCTGGAATGCGGAACCGATGAGAATGGCAGCCAGGACATTGCCCGTGGTCATGCCAAGTTGCTTGGTGGCGTACACCGCAACAAACACCGTGAACAGCGCGTAGAGAACGTCAGGGCAGACCCGGGACAGCGCTGCCGAAACCAAGGCCTTGGGTTCGGTGGTGAAGACCTCCTTGATGGGCGCTTTGGGTCGTTCGCCGTGGGCCTGAATTGCCTTGAAGACGGGGGTTTCTTCGAGCTTGAGGCGGATGATCAGACCAAAGCCCACCAGGAGTGCGGAGGCGAGAAAGGCGACGCGCCAGCCCCAAGAGAGGAAGGCCTCGTTACTCAACGAAGCAGCAAGGATGGCGAGCACGCCGTTGGCCATCAGGTTGCCTGCGGGTGGGCCGATCTGGGCAGCGGAGGACCAGAAGCCACGCTTGTTGGGATCGCCGAATTCGCTGGACAGCAGAACCGCTCCGCCCCATTCTCCGCCGACGCCGATGCCTTGGGCGAGGCGAAGAAGCACCAGGATGGTGGGTGCGGCCACGCCGATCACTGAGTAATCGGGCAGCGCACCGATGAGGACGGTCGCGAGTCCGATAAGTACGAGCGTGAATACCAGGACGTACTTGCGGCCAATCTTGTCGCCCAAGCGGCCAAAGATGACACCACCGATTGGACGGGCCAAGTAGCCCACGGCAAAGGCTGAGAAGGAGAGCAGTAGTGCAACGAACTCATCGTTGCCGGGGAAGAAGATCTTCGGGAACACCAGGGCCGAAGCCACGGAGTAGATGGCGAAGTCGTAATACTCAAGCGATGTGCCGGTGAGGCTGGCTACGTAAGCCTTGAGGGCGCCGGCCGGTGGCTTCCTTGTCACGGCCTTGGCTGCGTTGGTGCTGGTCATGGTTTCCTCCGGGGGGATGAGGGGGTTGTGCTCAAGCTTGGGGATTTAGAGGAACGAGCCGATGCTGACGGCGGCGTCGTCGAGAGCGGACTTCACCGCGGTAGCCATCGCGACGGCTCCTGGTGAGTCACCATGCACGCAGATGCTCTCTGCGCGGATCTTCAGGATGGAACCATCGATGGTCCTGACGGACTGTTCGGTGGCCATCCGCACAACGTGCTCCGCCACTTCGGCGGGATTGTGAAGGACGGCGCCTGCTTGGGTTCGTGGGACGAGGGTTCCGTCCGGGTTGTAGGCGCGGTCCGCGAAAGCTTCGGAAACTCCACGAAGTCCGGCTGCATCTGCAAGACGGAGGACTTCGGAACCGGGGAGACCGAGGATCGGAAGGTTGGGATCGACTGATTTCACAGCCTCAACCACGGCCTTTGCCTGAGCGGTGTGCGTGACGATCGCGTTGTAGAGACCGCCGTGGGGCTTCACGTATTGGACGCTCGCACCCGTCGTGGCCGCCAGTGCTTGCAGGGCGCCGATCTGGTAAACCACATCGTCTGCCAGTTCCCTGGGGTCAATGTCCAGGAAGCGGCGGCCGAATCCTGCAAGGTCCCGGTACCCGACATGGGCGCCGATCACGACGCCGGCCGCAGCCGCCTTCTTGCAGGTGCTGCGGATAACGCTGGGGTCGCCAGCGTGGAATCCGCACGCAACGTTGGCACTGGAAACGGATTCGAACATGGCTGCGTCGTCGCCCAGCGTCCAACGTCCGAAGGACTCGCCGACGTCGCTGTTCAGGTCGATGACTGCCATGGTGTGATTCCTGCCTCGTGATGTGCGTTACATCAAGGATGCACCAGATTACCGGATTGTTCAACAATCCAGCGATCCTAATTTTTGGCAATCGTGTAATTTTGGTGCCATGGCCAGTGCAGATCAGGAATCCAGCGAAAGAACTGGCATCGACAGCGCCGGCGCCCGTATGCGCCTTCGGGTGCCTTCGGTTGCGGAGAGGGTTGCCGAGGAACTGCGCTACCAGCTGGCCGAAGGCTTCCTCGTGCCAGGTGCCAAGCTCACGGAAGCAACCATCGCCGAGGACTTGGGCGTTTCCCGCAACACCGTCCGTGAAGCCTTCGCGGAACTAGCCAGCGAACGGCTCCTGGTCCGTCACCCCAACCGGGGCGTGTACGTCGCCACGCTTGAAGCAGGGGACATCCACGATGTCTATACTGTCCGCCGCGCGATTGAGGTCAGTTCCATCCGTGCCGGCGGTTCCCCCGAGCGCATTGCCGCCGTCAGGGCCGCCGTCGAGGAGGGAAAACGCGCAGCAGCCGCCAATGACAACGAGGGCCTGGGGAGTGCCAACCAGCATTTCCATGGGGCGATCGTTGCCCTGGCCGAAAGCGGGAGGCTGAACACGATCATGGCCCAAGTACTCGCCGAGATGCGCCTGTACTTCCACAAGGCCACCATGAACGCGCACTTCTACAGCGACTGGCTCAAGGAAAACGAGCAGATTTGCTCGGCACTCGAATCCGGCGACCTGGAGCGCGCCGGGGACCTTCTGCTCGCCTACCTCAACCGGTCAGAGCAGCAGCAGGCCACCATCCACGATGAATAATTAGCGCTTGCCCTTCTTGCGCGAACCCTTGCCGCGGCCTTTATCAGGATTCGGCGCATATCGCTGCGCGACGGCAGGCTTCTTGGCGCCGCCCCCGCGACGATCCGGCTTGGGCGCCTTCTTCGGCTTCTCCTGCTGGGCGGACGGCTGGCGTGAACTCTGCGCAGTCCGGCCGCGCACAATCCCGATAAACTCCTCGATCACCGGACTATCCGTACCAGCAAGCCAAGCGAGGCCAATCTGCGTTCCGGGAGCGCCTGTTAAAAGGCGCATCACGGTCTGTTTGTTATTCAGGTGCCGGGCGACTGACATCGGCAGGATGGCCAGTCCGGCCCCGGAAGCCACCACCTGCAAAGCCATATCCGGCCCCCCCATTTCCTCCACGTCCAGGAAGTTCTCCTCGGACAGGTCCCGCAGAGCTACTTCTTCAAACACGGAGATCTCGTGCCCCTTGGGCGCGACCACCACCGGCTGCTCCTCATAGAGGGGAATGACGTTCAGGCCTTCCTTGTCCACGGGCAACCGAACAAAGCTAAGGTCAGCGGAACCGTCGCGCAAAACCGAAAGCTGCTCGCCGTCGTCGGACATGAACGCGTGCAACGGGACGTCCGGCATCCGCTCTTCCCATCGCCGGATCCATTTCCCAGGGGTCACACCCGCAACATAAGCGAAGCGAAGCTCGGTGGGGGGCTCGGTTGTTTGGGTGGATTCTTCAGCGGCTGGCACACACTCACAGTACCGGCCAGATACCCTTGAAGCATGACGTCCTCGAACTCCCAGTCCATGAAACCGGCAACCGTTGCCAAGAAACTCGGCATCTACCTGCCAGCGACACCCCAGGAGTTCCAGGATTCGTCCATCTCCCGCGAAGAATTCGCCGAACTCCAGGCCAACCCGCCGGAGTGGCTCGCCGAGCTCCGCCGCAACGGCCCGCACCCGCGCCCTGTGGTGGCGCAGAAGCTGAACGTCTCCATCAGCGGCCTTGCCCGCGGCGGCGTCGAAGAAGCACTCACGACGGCGGAAATCACCGAGCTGCTGCAAGCTCCGCCCCAGTGGTTGGTTGTGGAGCGCGCCACCCACGCTGCAGTCCGCGCCGAGGCCCAGCGGGTCAAGGACGAAGCTGCGAAGAAGGCAGCCACCAAGGAAGCCAAGGACAACGCAGCGGCCAAGCGCGATGCCCCGAAGACGTCAAAGCGCGATCACGCGTAGTTTGAGCTTGACTGTGGCCGGGACCCTTTGGTCCCGGCCACAGCTGCTTAAGGGCCACGGGTGTTTAACTAGTCCTGGTGGAGTTGGACGAAGTTCCCGCACCCATCGTCGAAGACCGCGCTGATCCCGGAGAAATCCTCACTGGGTTCGCCCTGGAACGTCACACCGGCGTCCAGCAGACGCTCATATTCAGCCTGGACGTCGGGCACGCCAAAGGTGATTGCTGCCAACCCTGCCTCATGCAACGCGTTCATGTAATTGGCGCCGATCGGGTTGTCACTGGGTTCCAGCAGGAGCCCCACGGAAGTGTTATCTGCGCCGGGATCCTTGATGATGAAGAGGTTGTACTCGGGCATGGCCATCAAGGTTTCGAAGCCAAGCGTTTCCGTATAGAAAGCGTGGGCCGTAGCGGGGTCCTTGACGTGGATGCTGCACATTTTCAGTCTCATGGTGCCTAGGCTACGCCCGCGGAGCGGTGAATTGTCCGGAGGGAGGTGTCGCCCGGAAACACTCTGGCGCATACTGAAATCACAGCAGCGCGTACTCGCCTGGAGGTGGTCAAATGCCCGCCATGATGCTCCTGTGGGGCGTAGCCTTGGTGCTCGCAACAGCGGCAACCACGTTCGTCCTCCACAGAAAACTCACGCATGGGCGCGGCCCGGAACCGGACACGATCTTCTGGGATCTCTTCGCGGGCCTGGTGGTGATTCTTCCGGCCATCGTGGTTCCCGCAGTGGAATGGGCGCCGGCCGGACTGATCATGGTCTTCGTCGCGATGGCCACTGCAGCAGCAACGCTGGCGACCAGCCGCAGGGTGGAGCGTCTCCACTCAGCTGAGCCCCGGCGTCGGCCTGGTTTTGCGGAAGCTGCCGCCCGCCACGCGAGCGTCCTCCAGCAGTGGCAGCGCTACGAACTCGATCCCGGGCAGGCAATAGACTTCCCAGCCATGACGGACGTCAGAACGGCCGAGACGGCAGCACTTGCCCGCGCTATGCGGGAGGCTGAGCGCTGCAGGGTGACAGCCGGGACCGACTACCAGGCCGCCGTCGAGCGTCTTGCCCACGCACTCATTGAAGCGGAGCGAGCGGCAGGCGTGCCGACGTCCAGACAACCCGCGCCGAAGTCCGGACTAAGCGCGCCGAGGTGACACTTAACACCAATCCCACGCGGAAACATGGGTGTTAAGTGCCATCTCGGCGTGGGTACTAGCCGACCGGCAGCGCGCTCAACTTGTTTGCCTCGACGATGCGGGCTGCGGTTGCCTGCCCCATCCGGACTGCGCCGTCCACGTGCTGGTAGCCCTCTGCCGCGAGATCGGACGAGGACCAGTAGATCGGCCCCACGTTCGCGAGCTGGTCCTTGCCGTAGCGGTGCAGGCCGCCCAGATCATAGCTGGATGCGTAGGCGCCTCGGGTCCATTCCTCAGAGCCCCAGTCCGATTCGTAGTAGACCTCAGGGGTCAGGGCCTTGTCGCCGAGGAAGCCGGCAATCGACTCAAGGACGGCCTTCTTGCGGTCTTCGGCGCTGAGCTCGAACACGGCGTCGGCCTTTTCATCGGAAATGAAGCCCACCAAGGTACCGCGGGAATCGCCGTGGTTGGTGTTGTCGTAGACCTCCTGCACCAAGGCGCCGGCGCTGAAACCGGTGCCGGAGAGGCCTGCTTCGCGCCAGAACGGCGTGCTGTACACAGCGTGAACCTTGATGACCAAGCCCAGCGACTGGTGCTGGTGCATCTGGTGCTGGCGGCGCGGCAGCGGCGGGTTGAAGGAAACGCGCGAGTACAGGTTGGGCGGCACCGCCATGATGACATACCGCGCGTTCACCGTGGCTCGCTCAGACTCAACCGTCACGCGGTCGAGGTCCCAGTTGATGGTGCGAACCGGGCTGTTAAGGACGACGTCGGAACCCAGCTCGGCTGCCTGGAGCAGCGAAACCTGCTGCATGCCACCAATAACGCGCTTGTCCAGGATGAAGTCTTCGTCCGTCAGGTGGGTGAAGGAGCCCGCGGAAGCGGCCATGAGGACGGCCTGCAGCGCAGAGAACGCGTGGGCGGGCTTGGTGAGCATCCCGCCGGCGATGAAGAGCCCGATGTTATTGCAGGCTTCCTCGTCGTTGGAGTTCTGGCGGAGCCAGTGGTGGAAGGAGATGGTGTCCAGTTCGCGGGCCTTGGGGTGCGCCCAGGGCTCGGTGGGTCCGATCTCCGCGGCGAGCCCGTCCAGGATGGCAACGAGCTTGTCCATCTCGGCCTTGGTGTGCTCATTTACGGGGAAGGTGTCGCCCGTGTACTGGACGCGTTTGCCGTCGGCGCCAATGTAAACGGACTCGCCGTCGCGGTAGCGCGAATACATTTTGAGCCCGAGCTCGTCCAGCAGGTCCATGAGGGCCGTCTGGTCCGGGGAAACCCACTGGCCGCCGATTTCCAGCATGGCGCCGTCGATCGTGTCGGTCCAGGTTCGGCCACCCACGCGGTCGCGTGCTTCAAGCACTGCAACGCTGAGTCCGGCCTTCTTCAATTCACGTGCCGCCGTCAACCCTGACGGTCCGGCACCGACGATCACAACGTCGCGATCAAGATTCTGCATGATGTCCTCTCCGTGGCCGTCCGTGATGGCTGACCAATAAATGAATGGCGTTCATTTACACTTGATAATAGCGGCCAAGTCAGAGACTGGGAAGACCCGATGGAATAATGCTGGAGATACAGGCAGCAGAAAGGCTTCCGATGCCCGCACCCACACCCGCTCCCGAACCCGAGCCGGGCGTTGCCCCCGCTTCTGCCAGCAAGGCGCGGCGGCGCGCCGGACGGCCCATGGCACGCATCCTGGACCAGAACGGCATCACGACGGCGGCCCTGGAGTTAATCAGCAGCAAGGGTTACGACGGACTCACCATGGCAGCCCTGGCACGCTCACTCGGCGTTGCGCCATCCGCCCTCTATAACCACGTCGCATCCAAGGACGACGTGCTCTTGCTTGTAGAGGACCACTTGGCCGCGATGGTTGATGTGTCCGCTTTTGGTGTGGAACCGTGGGATGTGGCTGTGCGCCGCTGGGCGTGGTCCTACCGGGACGTGTTCTCGGAGCACACACCGCTGATCCCCGTCATTGCGGTGCTGCCTGTCGCGAATGCCCCGAAGACCCTGGCCATGTACGAGGCCGTGACCGCGGGATTCCGCGACGCCGGCTTCCCGGAAGAGAAGATCATTTCAGCGATTGTTGCCTTGGAGGCCTTCGTCTTTGGGGCCGCTTATGACGTCACTGCGCCGGAAGACATCTTCGACGCCGGTTCTCTCGCGGACCAGGTACCCAATTTCACCGCCGCCGTCGACAGGCTCGCCTTGGAACAGCATGCGCGGCCCACGGACGTTGCTTTTACCCTCGGGCTTGAGGCTCTGATCAGCGGGTTCGGGGCGTTGCGGCGATAAGTTTCCCACCAAACATTCCTTGTAGTACAAGTCGATAACTTGTATCCTAAGTTTCAGGCAATGATGCCCGCCCCTTAGGAGAACCCATGAGCCCCGTAGATCTCATTCGACACATCAAGCTGTCAACGGCCCGTTTGCCCCTCACCGTGCCCATCAGCGACGCCAAGGTCTTCACGGGCCGTCAGAAGCCGATGACCGAAGTCGTGTTCCTCTTCGCCGAGATCACTACGGAGCAGGGCCACAGCGGCATCGGATTCAGCTATTCAAAACGCGCTGGTGGTCCGGCCCAGTACGCCCACGCGAAGGAGGTCGCGGAGGGCATAATTGGCGAGGACCCCAACGACATCGGCAGGATCTACACCAAGCTTCTCTGGGCGGGAGCTTCAGTGGGCCGCTCAGGCGTTGCAACCCAGGCCCTGGCAGCAATAGACATCGCACTTTACGATCTCAAAGCCAAGCGCGCCGGACTCCCCCTGGCCAAGCTGCTGGGCTCCTATCGCGACTCCGTGCAGACCTACAACACCTCCGGAGGCTTCCTCAACGCCACATTGGAAGAGGTTAAGGCACGCGCAACGCAGTCCATCGAAGAAGGCATCGGCGGTATCAAGATCAAGGTTGGCCTCCCGGATTCCAAGGAAGACCTTCGCCGCGTGGCCGGCGTCCGCGAACACATCGGCTGGGACGTACCGCTCATGGTGGACGCCAACCAACAGTGGGACCGGGCTACTGCCCTGCGTATGGGTCGCCAACTTGAGGAATTCAACCTCATCTGGATCGAAGAACCGCTGGACGCCTACGATTTTGAGGGTCACGCGCACCTTGCCCATGTTTTGGACACGCCCATCGCCACAGGCGAGATGCTGGCCTCCGTTGCGGAACACAAGGGCCTTATCAACGCCAACAGTTGCGACATCATTCAGCCCGACGCACCACGCGTTGGCGGCATCACCCAGTTCCTGCGCCTTGCAGCCCTTGCCGACGAACGTGGCCTTGGCCTGGCTCCGCACTTCGCCATGGAGATCCACCTCCATCTGGCTGCTGCCTATCCGCGCGAGCCATGGGTAGAGCACTTCGATTGGCTGGATCCATTGTTCGAGGAACGCCTCGAGACCAAGAACGGCCGCATGATCGTCCCGGACCGCCCCGGACTCGGCGTGACGCTGAGCGGGCAGGCTCGTACGTGGACCACCGAATCCGTGGAATTCGGCGCGTAATCTTGAACCCATGAGCCGAAACCTGACTGCGGATCTCGCCGCCGACCTTCGCAACCGCATCGTCGACGGCGTCATCCAGCCAGGTGAGAAACTCCCCAGCGAAAACACCCTCATCAGCGAATACGGCGTCAGCCGGACAGTGGTTCGCTCCGCCCTGACCCGTTTGCAGGCGGAGGGACTTGTCGAAACCGAGCGTGGGCGGGGCAGCTTCGCACTGACCCCGCCATCGGATGGCCTTCTTCAGGCTCCGGGCACGAGGCCGGTTGTCAGCATGGAAGACCGGCTGCAGATGCTCGACTTCAGGATCGGTGTGGAGACTGAAGCCGCGGCGTTGGCCGCCCTGAATCACACGGAGCATCAATTAAAGGCCGTGCACGGCGCCTTGGAGCAGTTCACGGCAAGTTCCGGCCACCCGGCGCATTCCATGAAGGCTGACTTCGAGTTCCACCGGGCCGTGGCTGCTGCCTCAGGCAATCCCTTTTATACGGACTGCATCAGTGCGCTCGGCCAAACGATGATCACCATGCCGCGCACACGCCTCCTGGCCAGTGACGAGGAGGACTCCCGGGAACGCTTCGAGCAAGTGGTCCACGAGCACTCCTCTATATACGCGGCCATCGCCGATGCCGACCCAGCGGCTGCCTCGGCTGCCATGCGCTTGCACCTAAGCAATTCACGACGCCGGTTCAAGGGTTCGCCGCGCGGCTGAGAGTCAGGCACCCGGCAAAACAAAAGAGCCCCGATCCTAAGACCGGGGCTCTTTCAATTGCGTGCGCGAGGGGGGATTTGAACCCCCACACCCTTTCGGATACTGGCACCTGAAGCCAGCGCGTCTGCCGTTCCGCCACTCGCGCGCAACTTCTTTTTCAGGACGTTCTACCGGTCTCCCAGCTTCGTTTCCTTCAAAAGCAGCGAGATCAAGCATAACGGACATCCCAGAGAAAACACCAATCGAGTCCCCACGGGGCTGGGGACAACGCCGCTGGCAGGTCCCAGCCCACACAACTTCTGCTTAACGGCACGAAAATTTCACGCCCTTGCTCCCCTGTCAGGACGGGCCGGAATCGAACTTTTCCGCGTCGTAAGGCGTTGTGGATTAAGGCCATTCCCAGACACTCCCAGTAGTATCGGGAAGTGGAAGGGCCGTTCGGCGCTCACTTTGCTGTGTGCGTGGACGGGTCGAAGCACCGAGTATTGAACCAGGCACAGCGGGTGCCGCGGCGAGGAAAGGAGAAGGACCATGGGTTTGCTGGACAAAGTCGAGCGCGGCATTGAAAAGGCTGTCCGCAATGTCTTCTCCACGGGGTCGCGGGCACGTGTTGAGCCGGTGGAAATCGCGAGCAAGCTACGGCGCGAGCTGGACAACAAGTCCATCACCATCGCAGCCGGGCGCACTCTCGCCCCCAATGTTTTCGATGTCCTCCTCAGCGACGAAGACTTCGGACGCGCCCAGGAGTGGGGGACTCCGCTGGCAGAGGAACTGTGCGATGTTGTCATCCAGCACGTTCGCAGCCAGGGCTACACGCTCCAGGGCGCGGTCCGGATTTCGTTCCGTCGAAATGAAGAGGAACGCGCCGGACACTTCGAAATAACTTCCCGGACCGAGAAATCCTCCGACGACGCCGCTCCCGCACCACAGGCTCCACGGCCAAATGTTCCAGCTGCACCCGCCCGGCAGCCCACCCGACTCCAGCCTGTCCTGGACATTGGCGGCCAAAGGTATTCCCTCAATGCCCAGTCGGTCGTGCTGGGCCGCTCTTCGGAAGCGGACATCCTGGTGGATGACACCGGGGTTTCCAGGAAGCACCTTGAGGTCCGCACCCAGAACGGCACCACGTGGGCCGTTGACCTTGGATCCACCAATGGCAGTTACGTCAACGGGCACAAGGTGGACGGCAGCGTGGAGCTCACTGACGGCTCAACCATCACGATGGGACGTACAAAGATCATTTTCCGCCTCCTCCCCCAGACCCTGGGTGGCCACGCGTGAACGACGTCAGCGAACTGACCATCACGGCACTTCGCTTCGGTTTCCTGCTGTTGCTGTGGGTCTTGATCTTCAGCATCGTGTCCACCATGCGCCGCGACTTCCAGATCGGCCGCAAGGCAGTGACCGGAGCCCCCACTGCACGCGAGGTCCGCAAGCACCCCGAACTGGCCTCTTCGCCGGCGCCTGCCATCCAACATGCGCGCAACTTGGTGGTCACTGAAGGCCCGCTCAAAGGCACCACCCTTCCCTTGGCGGCGAGCCCCATCCTGTTGGGCCGCGCGCAGGAAGCCACCCTGGTCCTGGAAGACGACTACGCTTCCGGCCGGCATGCACGCTTGTTCCCGCAGGGCAGCCGCTGGTTTATTGAGGACCTCGGGTCCACCAACGGCACCTACCTGGCCGATCAACAGCTGACCCGTGCCCTGCCGGTGGAGCTTGGCGTTCCCGTGAGAATCGGCAAGACGGTTATTGAATTGAGGCCGTAGTCCATGGCCTCTCCCGAGACCCCGGAAGGCAAGGAAACGCCGGCGGAGCGCCCACTTATCATGCGCTACGCCGCGCGATCCGACGTCGGACGGATCCGCTCCAAGAATGACGACTCCGCATATGTGGGCCGCCATCTGGCAGTCGTTGCCGATGGCATGGGCGGTCACGCCGGCGGAGACGTCGCCTCGGCTTCCACGGTGCTGGACATGATCCACCTCGATCATGATGATTACTCGGACGGCGCCGACACGATCCTCGCCGATGAGATCCAGACCGCCAATTCGCTGCTGTCTGAACTGGTGCATCAGAATCCCAAGCTCTCCGGCATGGGCACCACCGTCACCGCCCTGCTCCTTGAGGGTCGCAAACTGCATTTCGCCCACATTGGCGATTCCCGGGCCTACCGCCTGCGGAACAAGAAGTTCGAGCAAGTCAGCATTGATCACACCTTTGTTCAGCGCCTCATTGATGAAGGCCGGCTCCGTCCCGAAGAAGCCGAAACACATCCCCACAAAAACGTTCTGATGCGCGTCCTGGGTGACGTCGACGCCAGCCCTGAACTGGACTTGGATGCCCTCGACGTCGAGCCGGGCGAACGCTGGTTGCTCTGCTCAGATGGCCTCAACTATGTGGCAGGGCACGTGGTGGAGCGGGTATTCCGGGAAACCAAGGATCTTCGGGAATGTGCGGAAACCCTCGTTAATCTCACGTTGGAAGCCGGCGCCCCGGACAACGTCACCGTGGTCGTGCTGGAGATTGTTGAGGAGACCGACGACGACGTCAACACGGCCGCCGTCGACGTCGTTCCTCCCGCGGCGCTTGCCGCGCTGGACGAGCCGGAATCATCTGCTGCAGATAAGCCGACTGAAGGTCCCTCCGCCACCAAGCCCGCAAACGCCAGTCCGGGCGAGCTTAAGGCAACAGCGCCCGATGACGGCAAGGTTGCCGATGCCGGTTCATCCTTCAGCAATGGCGACCCAACCGCGGAGAAGGCTGAGTCTGCTGACGACGACGGAACCTCCAAAGAGCCGCCCACCACTACTGATCCCCACCTGGGTGAACATCTTTCCGCTGAGGTCCTTCGAGAAGAGCTCGCCAGCCGTCCCCATGAGCTTGTGGGTGCTGCAGCTACAGCTGCCGAAACGGGATCAATCCCGACGGTGGCAGGCCGCACCGTTGCTCGACGCGCGGCTACGGTCCTGACCCACAAAGCCGAGCAGGACCGACTGGAAGTCGAAGAACCGGCAAGACGCCGCATTCACTGGCTCATGCCCGCCGTTGCTGCTGTTGTTGTGCTCGGCGTCGTTGTGGGCCTATGGCTTGGCTACGCTTGGACGCAGACCCGCTATTACGTTGGCGAGTACGATTCCCGTGTAGCAATCTTCAACGGCATTTCGCAGCGGCTCGGCCCCATCCAGCTGTCCCGGCTTGAGGCTGTCACTGACCTCCGTGTTGAGTCCCTTCCCGAGTACGGTCAACAGAGTGTTCGGCAGACCGTTCCTGCCGGAGACCTTGATGATGCGCAGCGTATTGTCGAGAACCTGAAGAACTACGGCAGCACGTCAGGAACCTGTCCCAGCACCAGCGCTTCCCCCACTCCATCAGCGACAACAAGTGTTCCCATTCCAAGTACAGCGGCCATTGCCAGCCCCACGCCTTCGCCCGTACCGACTCCCTGTGAGGCGGCAAAATGATCCAGACTGAGACCGCACCCAAGCCGCGCCGCAATGTTGAGCTCGTGCTCATCGTGCTTGCGCTTGCCGTTGGCATCGGCGCCAGCGCTTTGGTGAGCATCAATTCCGAAAGCGGACTGGATAGCGACTTCTGGTTCCAGTCGAGCCTCTTGGCTGTCGCTGCCTTTGCCTTCCACGTCGTGTTGAGGCTGCGCGCCAAGTATGCCGACCCAGTAATACTTCCAATCGTTGTTGCCTTGAACGGGCTCGGCCTCGCTTTGATCCACCGCATGGACGGGCCTGGGGACGATACCGGTAATAATCAGCTCCGTTGGACGCTTATTGCCATGGCGGTATCCATCGCCGTGATTTGGTTCCTCAAGGACCACCGCATCCTGCGCCGGTTTACCTACATTTCCTTGGCAGCGAGTGCATTCCTTCTGATTTTGCCGCTGGTTCCGGGCATCTCTGCCGGTGAAGTTCTGGGCGCAAGCGTGTGGATCCGGATCGGCCCTATGACGTTCCAGCCAGGTGAAATTGCCAAGATCACACTGGCAATATTCTTCGCCGGGTATCTTTCCTCCAACCGGGACCTCATCCTGCTGGCGGGACGGAAAATTGGCCCCATGCAGTTCCCGCGGTTCAAGGACCTCGGTCCCATGATCACGGCCTGGTTGGTGAGCATTGGCGTCCTCGTATTCCAGCGCGACCTCGGATCGTCAGTCCTTTTCTTCGGCCTCTTCATTGTGATGATCTACGTCGCCACAAGCCGCATCTCGTGGGTAGTGATCGGGCTGGCCCTGATCCTTGGCGGCGGCTTCATCGCTTCGAAGATCTTCTCGCACGTTGCTTTCCGGATCGACAGCTGGATCAATGCCTTCACGCCCGAAGTCTTTGGCAGGTCGCCCGGTGGCAGTGGACAGATCGTCCAAGGTTTGTTCGGCATGGCTGACGGTGGCCTGGTGGGCACGGGCCTCGGCCAAGGCCGACCGGACCTGGTGCCCTTCGCCAACAGCGACATGATCGTGGCACTCATTGGCGAAGAACTGGGCCTTATTGGCCTGTTCGCCGTTGTGATGCTGTACCTGTTGCTCTTTACGCGCGGTTTCCGTGCCGCATTGGGCACCCGGGATGCGTTCGGCAAGTTGTTGGCCTGCGGGCTCTCCTTCGCAATCGCGCTCCAGTGCTTTGTGGTTATCGGCGGCGTCACCCGGCTCATCCCATTGACGGGCCTCACAACGCCGTTCCTGGCCGCTGGTGGTTCCTCGCTTTTGGCCAACTGGATAATCGTCGGCCTCCTGCTCATGATCTCCAACACGGCCCGTGGGCCGATAGATACCACTCCGATGGTCAACAAACCTCCTGCAAGCAGCACCAACCCGGCCGCCCGCAAGTCGGCCGCCGTACCCACACCGGGCGCACCCACGGAAGCGGTGAAGCACCCATGAACCAGGCAATTAGAAGTTCGTGGATGGCTGCCGTCGCCATGTTCGCCTTGATCTTCGGCGCCATCAGCTACGTCCAGGTCATCGGCGCTGACGATCTCAACGCCAATCCTTGGAACCAGCGGGCCATCCTGGCATCGTTCTGCAATGACCGTGGGGCGATCATCGTAGGCGGCAAGCCAATTGCGGAATCTGTCGCGGGAAACGAATCCTGCGCGTTCCAACGCAAGTACACGCAGCCCGAACTATATGCCGGCATCACTGGATACTTCTCCAGGGGCTTTGGTTCCACCGGGCTCGAACAGTCCCTCAGCGATCAGTTGGCCGGCAATTCCGACCAACTGTTCCTGGACCGCGTCAGCCAAATGTTCCTGGGCAATGAGCCCAAGGGCGCTTCGGTGGAGCTGACGCTGGATCCCGCCATCCAGAAACTTGCGTATGACCTTATTCCGGAAGGCCAACGCGGCTCAATCGTGGTGACCAACCCGAAAACAGGCGCCGTCCTGGCCATGGTTTCCAAGCCTTCCTACGATCCCAACCTGATCGCTACCCACGACAGAAACGCCGCAGCGGCGAACTACGCACAGCTGAACCAGATTCCTGGCATCAATTTGAACCAGAATGTCAGCGGGCCCACGGGTAATCTGCTGTCTCCGGGCTCAGTGTTCAAGCTCGTGGATACTGCGGCAGCCTTGAATTCCGGCAAGTACAACAAGGACAGCGAACTGCCGAACCCCAGCAGCCTGCCTTTGCCTGGATCCAGTGCGAGCCTGCCCAACTACGCTGGCGGTAACTGCAACGTCCGTGAAACGGCCACGTTCTCGTTCGCCTTGGAACAGTCCTGCAACACTCCCTTTGCGAGCATCGCGCTGGACCTCGGCCAGGACGCGATCCGCGATCAGGCAGAGAAGTTCGGCTTCGGAGACACCTTCGGCGAGCAGCTCAAGCTCCAGCAGGCCGTCAGCGTCTTCCCGAAGGATCTGGACCAGGCGCAGCTTGCCCAATCCTCGGTAGGCCAGCGCGACGTCAAGGCAACTCCGCTGCAGATCAACCTGATGACGGCGGCAATTGCCAATGGTGGTGTGCAGATGAAGCCCAATCTGATCAAGACCGTCCGGGCGCCGGACCTCCGGGTAATCAGCGAGTTCAAGCCCGAGGCCCTCCGTACAAGCACCACCCAACCCATCGCGAACCAGATCACCCAATGGATGAGCAGCGCGGTCTCCAACGGCATCGCCAGCGGCGCTGCCGTCCCGGGGGTCCAGGTAGCCGGCAAGACCGGTACCGCCGAGCTCGGCGATTCAGGTTTGAACAACTCTTGGTTCACCGGGTTCGCCCCGGCGAACGATCCGCAAGTGGCCGTCACCATCGTCATGGAAGGTGTGGATGTGCTCACAGGCGCCAAGCTAACCAGTCCGAACGCAAAGAAGATTTTTGAGGCGGTGTTGAATAAGTGAGACCTACTTCGGGAATCACACTCGGCGGCAGGTTCCAGCTGACCAGTCGCATTGCGATTGGCGGCATGGGCGAGGTCTGGAAGGCCAAGGACCAGATCCTGGGCAGGATCGTTGCCATCAAGGTACTCAAGGAGGAATACACCGGGGACCCAGGCTTCCTCCAGCGTTTCCGCGCTGAAGCCCGCCACACGGCACTCCTTAACCACGTGGGTATTGCCAACGTCTTCGATTACGGTGAAGAAGCCGGCTCTGCCTACCTGGTCATGGAACTGGTGCCGGGCCATCCGTTGAGCGGCATCCTCGAGCGCGAGCAGGTCCTGTCGCCTGACATGACGCTTTCGATCATCTCCCAGACGGCGCGCGCCCTGGCCGTGGCACATGCCCAGGGCCTGGTCCACCGCGACATCAAGCCGGGCAACCTGCTGATCACGCCTGACAACCGCGTCAAGGTCACCGACTTCGGTATCGCCCGCCTGGCTGACCAGGTCCCGCTGACCCAGACCGGCCAGGTCATGGGCACCGCCCAGTACCTTGCTCCCGAACAGGCAACAGGACAAACTGCCACTGGCTCGTCTGACATCTACTCGCTGGGCGTCATCGGTTACGAATGCCTCACCGGCCACCGTCCGTTCTCCGGTGAATCGCAGATCGCCATTGCCCTTGCACAGGTCAACGACGCTCCGCCTCCGCTTCCGGAGACGCTGCCAACTCCGGTGCGTGCCCTCTTGATGTCCATGCTTGCCAAGGATCCCAAGAACCGTCCGGCCAACGCCATCAAACTGGCTGAGGCCGCGGAGGCTATCCGCAACGGCGATATCACCACTGCCCACGCCGCCGTACCGGGAATGCTTCTCTTCGAAGCCGCTACTGGACCCATCACGGCACCGGTCAATACCGCTACGGCCCCCACCGGCGTCGTTACCTCGCCGTTTGGCAAGGAGCACACCGCGACGTCGACTTCCGCGCTTCCGGTGATCGGCGCCACCGCCGCTATTGGAGGCGCAGCCGGGGCTGCCCTTGGAGCTGCCGGCGCTTCCGCCGACAACCCTTTGTCGCGGGCAAATGCACTTGAGGCAGAGCGGCAGCTGAACGACGAAGAAGACGTTATCTACAGCGATGACGACAACTTCGACGACGTCGAGCCGGAGCGCAAGAAGCGCAGCCCATGGACTTGGCCACTCGTTGCCCTGATCCTGCTGGTGCTGTTCGCACTGGTTGGTTTCCTGATTTCACAGTCGGGCTTCTTCTCGCCAAATCCCGGTCCGAGCGAGTCCACATCTGCAAGCCCGAGCCGGAGCGCAAGTCCAACGTCGCAATCGGCCACCCCAACGCAGACGTCCCAGGCCCCCTCGCCGACACCAACGCAGTCCACTCCCCAGAAGATCAACCTGATCCCCGAGGAGTATCTTGGACAACCCTTTGAAACTGTCCGCAGCCAGCTTGTTGGATTGGGTCTGCAGGTAAACGGGCAGGAAGTATTCAACACTGCCGCGGTGGGTACGGTAACCGACCTTAACCCCACCGGTCCTGTTGATCCAGGGGAAGTGATCACTGTCCAGTACTCCAAGGGTCCGGAAATGGTGTCCGTGCCCAGCATCGGTGTCGGCCTCAGCGAAGACGAGGTCCGGGGACTGATCGAAGCCGCGAACCTGCGGTGGGTCCCGGGCGATCCCGTCAATGGTGCCGTCGGCCAGAAACCAGGCACCTTCGTACGGTCCGAGCCGGCGCCTGGAACAAAGGTTGCCGCTGGTTCCGTAGTCACATACCACCTGTCCAAGTCGCTTGTACCGAGCAATCCGACGTCCCCGAGCGCCAGCCCCAGCGGCTCCGGCAGCCCGAGCAAATAAGTAGCCGCCATGTCTACGCCACGGCCCGGTCCAGCGCACCGAGAGGAGAGCACACCTGTCTCTTCGCAGCGCATCCTCAATGGTCGCTACGAACTAGGTGACCTGATCGGCCGTGGTGGCATGGCAGACGTCTACCGTGGGTCAGATACGCTGCTGGGGCGCACCATTGCAGTCAAAGTCCTGCGCGCTGACCTGGCCCGCGATCCCCAGTTCCAGGCCCGTTTCAAACGCGAGGCCCAGGCTGTCGCGGCACTGAACCACCCTTCCATCGTGGCCATCTTCGATACCGGTGAGTACTCGGTCCCGGGTGGGCCGGGTGAGGACGTACGAGTCCCATACATCGTGATGGAGTTCGTCGCAGGACGGACCCTGCGGGACATGATCAAAGCGCACGAACTAGGTGTTGAAGACTCCATCGGCTATACCCTTGGCGTGCTGGCGGCGCTGGAGTACAGCCACCGGGCGGGCATTGTGCACCGCGACATCAAGCCGGCCAACGTCATGGTCTGTGCCGATACCGGGGACGTCAAGGTCATGGACTTCGGCATCGCCCGCGCCATGGCTGACTCCGCTGCCACCATGACGCAGACGCAGGCTGTGGTGGGAACGGCCCAATACCTTTCCCCCGAACAAGCACGTGGGGAGACCGTTGATGCCCGCAGCGATCTCTACTCTGCTGGCTGCCTTCTGTATGAACTGCTTACCAGCCGGCCGCCATTCGTAGGCGACAGCCCGGTTTCAGTGGCCTACCAGCACGTCCGGGAGACACCGGACCTTCCCAGCGTCCATAACCCTGAAGTTTCAGAGGCTTTGGATTCCGTCCTTGCCAAGGCCCTGCAGAAGAGCCGGACTGACCGATTCCAGGATGCGGCTGCCTTCCGGCGGGCACTCAGGGCCGCGAGTAATGGCATCCCCGTGCCCGCTCTCCCCACCAGCGAGGCGCCTACCGACCCCAACGACCTCATTTCATCCGAAGACCCGGACACCCAGCTCTTGAGCGCCACAGCCGTGGGATTCCTGGATGTCGAGCACTACAAAGACGCGACCCAGGACCCCATGGCGGAACCGGTGGACGAAGCCCTTCCCCTGGACCTCCCACCCGAACGGGAGCGGTCCGCCCACCAGAAGTCCCGGCGTCGTACTTGGGCGGCGACGCTGGCAATCTTCACTATCCTTGTTCTCGCAGGCGCCGGATTCTGGATCTACAGCCTCGTCAACGCGCCTCCCGCGACACCCGCCAAGGTGGCGGTTCCCTCGGTGACCAACATGTCGGAGTCCCAGGCTCTGCAAGAGCTCTACTCCGCAAAGCTGGTCCCCAAAACGGCACGTGTGGCCAGTGACAAGGTTGCCAAGGACATGGCGATCGGCACGGCGCCCAGTGCGGGCTCCATGCTTGAACAGAACGCCGAAGTCATCCTCAACATCTCCAGCGGTCCCAGCTCGGTAACTATCCCTGCAGACATTGTGGGCCGCACCGAGTCAGACGCCCGCGACACCCTCCGGCGCCTGGGAATCACGGGCAACATCTCCAGCGTGAGGACGCACAGCCCCACGGTTCCCATCGGACTCGTCATCACCACGGGTCCAGCCCCCGGGGCGCCCATAGCCGCAGGTTCCAACGTTGAGCTGCAGGTCTCCTCCGGAAAAGTGCTGATGCCCCAACTGATAGGCCTTGCCCAGTCGGAAGCCGAAGCGCTTTTGAAGGAAAACGGCCTCGTCATGGCCGTGGTGGAGCAGGAAAATTCCCAGGTGACCCCCGGCAAGGTCACGGCGCAAAGCGAAACCTTCAATACTGAAGTGGATCAGGGCAAGACAGTTACGGTAACGGTAGCCAAAGCCCCGGCTCCAACTCCCACACCTACGCCAACAGATACCTCGAGCCCCAAGCCGACACCCACCAAGAAGGACTAACGGCTCGCGTCCCCTCAGCCGCCGCTACACGTCAGTGCTGGATCAGCGGGCTCAGCTTCGAAGCACGTTCGGCAGCGCCGGTCATGCCAAGGGACTCCAGCCAGTTGCCCAGCATCTGGTAGCCGCCTTCAGTGAGGACTGATTCCGGGTGGAACTGCACACCGCAGAGGGGAGCGGTCTTGTGCTGCAGGCCCATGACCACGCCGTTGGTGGTCTCGGCTGTGATCTCCAGGACATCCGGGATCGAGTCGCGAACCGCAGCGAGTGAGTGGTAGCGCGTAGCCGTAACGGGCGACGGAAGCCCGACAAAGACGCTCTTGCCTTCGTGCTGCACTGGCGAGGTTTTGCCGTGCATCAGCTCAGGCGCGTGGGTGACCACGCCGCCATAGGCTTCAGCAAGGGCCTGGTGGCCAAGGCAGACGCCGAACATAGGCTTGGCGGCCTCGCCGCACCACTTGATGAGGTCGATGCAAACACCGGCTTCTGCCGGCGTTCCTGGACCGGGAGAGATGAGGACTCCGTCACGGGCTGCGGCAAGCTCTTTTGCTTCTGCGAGTGTCACGTCGTCATTTCGGACCACGGTTGTCTCGGCGCCGAGTTCTTGCAGGTAGCCCACCAGGGTGTAAACGAAGCTGTCGTAGTTGTCCACGACGAGGATTTTTGTTGAGCTCATGGCTGCTGCACTAAACCAATCGTTGAGTCGGTCAAAGAAGTGAATTGTGAGAACCACGGGAAGAGGAACTCCACCATCAGGACGAGGGCTACGGCCACAAGCGCCACCGATGTCAGTATCCGCACCCACAAGGGGCCGGGCAAATTCCGAAAGATCCAGGCGTACATCCGTTACCCCTTTCCTTGGGCTTGGGCTACTTGGGTGGCGATTTCCGACGGCGGTCCCGCTGAGGCCGGTTGCCAACCCTCAAGGACTGAATAGGCGATGATGCGTTCCTGGGATCCGAAGCGCGGGTTGCAACTGGTCATGGTCAGGATGCTCTCACGGGGCGTGACTCCGGGTTGGGTGGGGACCGGCATCAGGACGTCGGTTTGGCTGGGCAACACAATCTGGTTGTTGCGGAAGACATAGGTGTAATAGCCATCTGGCGTCTGGACGTAGATTTTGTCCCCGGGGACCAGGGTGTGGATGTTATCCAGGACA
The DNA here is from genome assembly GCF_052114885.1 of Paenarthrobacter sp. 2TAF44. NCBI lineage: Bacteria > Bacillati > Actinomycetota > Actinomycetes > Micrococcales > Micrococcaceae > Paenarthrobacter > Paenarthrobacter sp. 2TAF44. Next base: position 106,923 of record NZ_JBFRFP010000016.1, read on the forward strand.
GCGCCGTGCGTTTGCCGGTGTCCTGCGACGGCAAAATTGCCCAGGGCTCCGGGCATGCTGGTGTTTCCGTAGTGCCCCAGGCCCAGTGTGTCCAGGACATCCTGGTCTGTTCCCTCGATAATTGGCCGCGTGTAGTCCGGACCAAATCGCGGGATGTACATGATCCCGATCGTTTTCCCGTGGGCAGGTGCTGTCCCAACGACGGGCGGACCGTAATCCGTAGCCTGGCTGGCAGCCGGTGTCACCGGTCCCGCAAATTCCTGTGCAAAACTCTTTACGGCTTCGGTCTGCTTGGCGTCGGCCTCCACGTTGGTCCACCACAGCTCCCAGCCCACAAAAAGCAGGAGGACAATGCCTGCGGTGATGAGCAACTCGCCCAGCACCTGGCTGATTTTCCGGATAACGTCCGAAGCTGTGCGCCGGGCCTTGGGAGGCTTTCCCTGCGTCCCTTGGGCGGACGGCACGGCGGCAGCCGCCGTCGTCTGCTGGTCCGCCACAGGGTCTCCTCGTATAGGGCGTGGGCGGCGCCGGCCTACCCCGGTTGCGGCTAGACTTGACAGCTAGTAACAACCCGGAGCACCGCGTGGCCGTTGACCGCTGGAATTTTTCCTTCCTGCAGGATACCAAGGCCGGCAGCATCGGGTTTCAATCGAACAGCCAAGGAGGATCCGTGCCCGAGTCCAAGCCCCGCAAGCGGCCTGCCCGTCAGGCCCAGCAGACTTCCGCCGCGCAGCAGAACAAGCCGAATCCCGTTTGGTACAAGCCGGTCATGTTTGGCCTCATGATCATTGGACTGATCTGGATCATCACGTTCTATATCACTGAGGGCCGGTTCCCGGTTCAGGACTGGGCTTCGTGGAACATCGTGGCTGGGTTCGGCATCGCAATCGTCGGATTCCTCATGACCACGCGCTGGCGCGCCTAGGAATCCCACACCTCACATTTCGGTGCCCGCGAACGTCTACAGGATATGAACACCAGGCACACCACCATGGATTCCCCGCTGGGGCAGCTGACGCTGACTGCCCGTGGGGAGTTTTTGACGGGCATCTTTTACGAAGGCCATTGGCACATGCCTCCGCCGGACTACTTTGGCGTCCCGGCAGGGATCGAGGAACCACTCTTCGAGCAGACCCGGGGCGAACTCGGGGAGTATCTCGAAGGAAAGCGCACCGACTTCGACGTTCCCTTTGAAGCCCGGGGCAATGCCTTCCAAGAGAAGGTCTGGGAGCGGCTCCAACACATTCCTTTTGGGGAAACCATCAGCTACGGTGAACTGGCTCTCGAGATGGGCGATCCCCACCTGGCCCAGGCTGTCGGGTCCGCAGTGGGTCGAAACCCCATCAGCATCATCATCCCGTGCCACCGCGTGGTGGGGCGCAACGGGCAACTCACTGGCTACGCGGGTGGCCTGCGCAACAAGCGCTTCCTCCTCGAGCTCGAAGAGCCTGCCGCCGTGAAACAGAGCAAGCTCTTCTGATGCAGCGCCGGCAGCAGGCCCACACCAAGAGGCCGTTCGAAGCAGTCGTCCAGGAACATGGCGGCACTGTGCTCCGGGTATGCCGTGCAGTGGTGGGTCTTCACGATGCCGACGACGCCTGGTCCGAAACCTTTCTTGCGGCTTTGCAGGCTTATGGCGCCCTCCCTGCAGATGCCAACCTTGAGGCCTGGCTCGTCACTATTGCGCATCGGAAATGCATCGACCTCATCCGTTCCAGCAATCGGCGCGCTTTGCCTGTCGATGAGCCACCCGAGCGGCCTTCGAAAATTGGCATTCCGGGTGACAGCCAAGCGGAGCTACTCAACGCCGTCGGGCAGTTGCCACCTAAACAACGCCAGGCAGTGGCCTACCACTATTTGGCCGGCCTCCCATATAGGGACATTGCGTCATTTCTCGGCGGGACACCAGATGCCGCACGACGTGCGGGGTCCGACGGTGTGAAAGCCCTCCGTTCCATGCTCCGAGACGAGCCCGAATCCGTACGAGCCCTCCTGGTTCATTCCACGGCCGTGACTACATCATCCGTCCCAGCATCGGCGAAAGGAGAAATCCGATGACTCTTGAATCCCTTTCGGACCGCGCCGCGGTTGCCACACTACTTCAACCCCTCGACGCCGGAATCGAGCCTGCCCTGGCCAGCCTCCATGCGAGGCTTGTCCGCTCTGCACAGGAAAGCCATTCCCTGGACATCGCCTACACAGTGGTGGACTCTCCTGTGGGCAAGCTGCTTTTGGCGGCTACGGAGCATGGCGTGGTGCGGGTAGCGTTCGAGCTTGAGAACCACGAGGCCGTATTGCAGTCGTTGGCCAACACGGTGAGTCCCCGCATTCTGCATGCGCCATCTCGGCTTGAGGCCGCTGCCCGCCAATTGGACGAGTATTTCAGCGGCACCCGTAAAGATTTCAATCTTCCCTTGGATTTCCAGCTCGCACGCGGGTTCCGCCTCAACGTCCTCCACCACCTGCCGCAGATCGCCTACGGAAGGACCGAAAGTTACGCACAGGTGGCCCAGGCCGCCGGCAGCCCCAAAGCTGTGCGCGCCGTTGGAACCGCCTGCGCCACCAACCCGCTGCCGGTCATCGTTCCTTGCCACCGCGTGGTGAAGTCCGACGGCACTTTCGGCGGTTACCTCGGCGGAACGGCAGCGAAGCGAAGGCTCCTCACGCTTGAGGCTGCAGCATGAGCGGGGACGCCCTGTTTCCGTTGACGGTTATCCAACCTGACACCCACGACGCCGCGCCTCGGGTTATAGCTCCAGGTGCCGTGCACGTGCCCGGCTGGCTGAGCCTGGAGCAGCAGAGGTGGATCGTGCAAAGCTTTGGCGAATGGACGAAAGGCCCGGTGCCGCTGCGTGCGGCCACGCTGCCGGGAGGGCATCAGATGTCTGTCCGGACCGTTTGCCTTGGCTGGCATTGGCAGCCCTACCGCTACACGCGGGAAGCTACGGATGTAAACGGCCAGCCCGTACTCCAGTTCCCGGAGTGGATGGTTCGCTTGGGCAGGAAGGCCGTATCGGATGCTTACTCGTCGGGGCCGGAAGGCAACGAGGCCCTCGGCGAACTCGCTGGCAATTACACACCCGATGCCGCACTGGTGAACTTCTACGATCGCGGTGCCGCCATGGGGATGCATCAGGACAAGGATGAACGTTCCGATGCTCCGGTAGTGTCCCTCAGCATCGGGGAGACGTGCCTCTTCCGCTTCGGCAACACCCAGACGCGGACCAAGCCATATACGGACGTCAAACTCCAATCCGGGGACCTTTTCGTTTTCGGCGGAGCATCAAGGTTTGCGTATCACGGCATCCCAAAGGTCCTCCCCGGAACCTGTCCGGAAGGATGTGGGCTCTCCCATGGACGAATCAATATCACCATGCGTGTCACCGGGTTGTCCTAGCGACTGGATCCCAGCGGCAAAAATGTCACAGGTAACGGGCAGAATGTCCCTAAAGGCAAGAGCAAGGGTTGGCGTCCGCGGGACGGCCGCAGAGGAGCATTCATGACCACGGAGGAAACCGGCATCATCATCGGACAGGACGGCTTGGCGCGGCCGTTGTGGGCTGCCTCGGATCCCCTGATGCAGGCTTACTACGATCACGAGTGGGGCATGCCGGTCCGGGACGAGCAAGGAATGTATGAGCGCATCAGCTTGGAAGCCTTCCAAGCCGGCTTGTCATGGGCAACCATTCTTCGGAAACGGGATGCCTTCCGGAAGGCTTTCCTGGATTTCCACCCTGAAAGCGTCGCTGCTTTCACAGACGCGGATGTCGAGCGGCTCATGCTGGACGCAGGCATCGTCAGGAACCGCCTGAAGATCCAGGCCGCCATCACCAACGCCAAGGCCACCATCGCCCTGAGGACAGAGGGCGGGCTGGTGGACTTCGTGTGGTCTTTCAAGCCGGAAACCACCCCTGCGCCCCGATCCTACGCAGAAATCCCCACCACCTCGCCCGAATCGCTTGCTCTGTCCAAGGCGCTCCGCAAGAAGGGCTTCGCGTTCGTTGGCCCCACCACCATGTATGCGCTCATGGAAGCTGTAGGGATCATCGATACCCACTTGGTTGACAGCCACAGGCGGGGTACGTCCGGCGTTTGGCTGGAAGAAGGCCAAAAGTAGGGCTTCGCCCTCCCACGGACGCCCACAGTTCTTTTCCACAGAAGTGCGTAACTTTTTCCACAGGCGTGGATAAGTTCTGTGGACATCCACGTACTTTCCCCAGAAACCCCTGTCGCATTACCGATCCTGGACCCATGATCGACGGGCAGGAGTTATGCCCACTGTGCATGCCGCTGTGGATAGTGGCCGCATCTTCATTGAAAGTTCACCGGTGGAGCATTGCTGGATTTACTCACCAGCGTTTTAGCTGGCCACCGAAGCGCAAAATCATCTCGAAGCAAGCCTTCCTCCCTCAGTAATCACCTTCACGGCCTGGGGAGTTACCCACTTAACAACAACCCCCTACCCACAAGTTATCCACAGGTGGGGAAAACTTGTGGGTTTCCGGTGCTGGATCCGCGCGCTAGCGGTCTAAAAGGAGCCGTGACGGTCGGGAACTACACGCGTGTAAGTTATTAACATTGTTGATAAGCCTGTTGATAGAGGCCCCTGCAGGCCATCATTAACAACTTTATCCACAGGTCGCTTGGAAATGGTCCGGTTGTCCACAAATCAGTGAGGTATGGGCACAAAGTTATCCACAGATGTGGATGAACCCATGCCTTTCGGGGGATATCTACCGCCCTGACCGGGTTTACAGCACTCTAACGACCTAACTACACGTATGTAAGTTACGCACACTGTGGACAACGGCTGTGGATAACGTCATCAACGCCGACACTAGGGGAGTGGGATTACTTGCCAATGAAAGTGGACTTCAAAAAGCACATCGAAACCTACAAGGCTGCGCATGGCAGGTTTTCCGTGGTGACGGTTCCAGCCCTGCAGTTCCTCATGGTCGACGGTCATGGGGATCCGAACACCTCCCAGGACTACACAGATGCGCTGGCAGCGCTCTACCCGGTTGCTTACAAGATGAAGTTCTTCAGCAAACAGGAGTTGGGTCGCGACTACACTGTGATGCCGCTGGAAGGCCTCTGGTGGGCGGACGACATGGATACCTTCACAAGCGCCAGGGATAAATCACGCTGGGATTGGACCCTGCTGAATATGGTCCCGGATTGGCTCACCCAGGATCACTTCGAGGACGCGCGTCAGATCGTAGGCAAAAAGGGCCAAGGCACGGCAATTGACGGTCTTCGATTGGAAACATTCAATGAAGGGCTCAGCGTCCAAACCCTCCACATCGGCCCCTACGATGACGAGGGTCCGGTGCTCGCGGAAATGCACAACCGCTTCATTCCTGGGGAGTCGTTGATGATGTCGGGGAAGCATCACGAGATCTACCTAAGCGACCCTCGCCATACCGCGCCGGAGAAACTCAGGACGATACTGCGGCAACCGGTCACGGTTGCAGGAAGCGCCGGAGCTAGCCCGCAGTGATGCGGAACCACGCGACCACAGCCAAAAGGCCTGCCACGAGGATGAGGCCGCCTGTTTGGAGCAGGGCCTGGCTCTTGCCCCGCGGGGCATAGGCGATTGCGGCGGCAGCGAGGCCGCCGGTGATCAGGCCACCTAAATGGGCTTGCCAGGCGATGCTGGGAACAAAGAAACCGATGGCCCCATTGATCGCAATCAGGATCCAAAGTTGTTTGGTTTCACCGCCGCGATGCCGCTGCACCACGAGCATGGCACCGAACAGGCCAAAGATGGCGCCGGAAGCTCCTACAACGCCAACCTCGGGGTAGGTGGGGGTCAACAACAGATAGCCCACAGACCCGCCAACGGCGGAGAGCAGGTACACGGCGAGGAACCGGATCCGCCCGAGCAAAGGCTCAAGGGCTTGTCCGAAAATCCACAGCGTGTACATGTTCAGGACAATGTGGAGCAGGAATCCTTGCGAATGAAGGAAGGCCGCCGTAAGCATCCGCCACGGCTCACTGGCAGCCACAGAATTTGCGAATGCAAAATTCTGGAATACCGCGTCGCCAGGAACAATCCATTGAAGGATGTAAACCAGCACGCACAACCCGATGATCGTAAACGTCACCAAAGGCCGGCCGGTTGCCAAGGCACCGCCATAGGGAGAACGGTATGTCGGCGTCGTACGTTTTTGTTCGTTGACGCAATCAACACATTGGAACCCGACGGCGGCCGCCCGCTGGCACTCGGGGCACGCGGGGCGCCCGCAGCGCTGGCACCGCACGTAGGAGGGCCTGTCCGGGTGCCTCGGGCACACCGGAATTGTGGCGGACGGCTCTGCCGACGGGATTCCGTAGCTCATGGGCTCTGATTCAGCCTGTTGTTAGAGCTGCTCGATATCGATGCTGTTGATGACGACGTCCTCAACCGGGCGGTCACCCATGCCGGTGCGGACGCCCTCAATGGCGTCAACAACCTTGCGGGATTCCTCGTCAGCTACTTCACCAAAGATGCTGTGCTTGCCGAACAGCCAATCGGTGTTGACCGTGGTGATGAAGAACTGTGACCCGTTGGTGCCCTTGCCCATCTGGATACCGGCGTTGGCCATGGCCAGCTTGTAGGGAGCGTTGAAGGTCAGCTCGGGGTGGATTTCGTCGTCGAACTTGTAGCCCGGTCCGCCAACACCGCGGCCCAGGGGATCGCCGGCCTGGATCATGAAGTCCTTGATGATGCGGTGGAAGATGGTGCCGTTGTAAAGGGGCGTGCCGGTCTTGTCTTCGCCGGTTTCGGGGTGCGTCCAGGACTTTTCGCCCGTGGCCAGGCCAATGAAGTTGGCGACCGTCTTGGGGGCGTGGTTGCCGAAGAGGTCAACCTTGATGTCGCCGAGGCTCGTGTGGATCGTTGCTTTTGCGGTTGCGATGGTCATGGCCCCATTCTTTCATGCAGGGTCAACGCCGGCATGGCTGTAAAGCCGGTTCCGCGCTGGGTGAAATCCGAGAAGAATCCTGCAGATGAATAGCCGGTGTTCCTCAAGGCACGTAGGCTAGCTTCAAACGAGCATGTGTATCGGGAGGTAATTGTGAAGAAATCAGACCGTATTGCCCGCGACCTTGAACACTCCGTTGCGGCTGGTGTGGATAACGCCCGCGACTGGGCGGCGCCCCGCGTGGAAGCAGCCGTCAGTTGGGCTGTTCCCCGTATTCAGCACGGCATTGATACCGCTTCCCCCAAGATCCAAGAGGGACTGAAGTCGGCGGCGCACAACCTCGCCGACGGCGTGGCAACAGTTACGCCGCGGCTTCAGGATGGGCTGGCGCATCTCGCGCCAAAAATCCATGACGCCGTGGAAGACGCCACGCCCAGGATCCAGGAGACCCTCAACAAGGCAACTCCGGCCCTTGGACTCGCCCGGGACAAGGTAGTTGAGGAGTACCTGCCCAAGCTGTCCGAGCAGTTGGGCCAGGCTTCCGTAGCTGTTCATCACGTCCTTGAGAACGCACCCGCCCAAGTGGATGCCGTTGCGCAGAAACTGGTGGACTCAGGTGTGGTTCACAGCGTGCAGGAGCAGGCACAGGCCACCAGCAAGCAGATCAAGGCAGTGGCGGACCAAACCAGCAAGGCTGTTTCCCAGCAATTGGCTGTCCAGCAGAAGCCGAAGAAGCGCGGATGGCTGGTTGTTACAGTCATTGCAGCCGCGGTTGCTGCCGGTGTCGCTGCTTGGAAGGCGTCCAAGCCTGTGGAGGATCCTTGGAAGACGCCGGCTCCGGTCAATCCAACCCCTGCCCCTGCGCCGTCCCCGGCTCCCGCAGACACTGCAGCATCAGCTACGGCAGCTACAACGGCTGCAACTCCACCAGCCGAATCCAAAGCGTCTGACATTACGCCCGAGGAAGCCGCTGCCGAGGTGGAGCAGGCAACCAAGGATGCGTTCGAGAAGGGCAAGGATTCCACGGCCAACGTCGCTACGGATGCCAAGACCGCTGTCAGGAACATTGCGGCAAGCGGCCAAAAGGACAACGGCACTGCGTCCCCCTCCAAGGACTCGCAGCTCTAGAGATCTCATCGGCCTGCGTTCATCGAGGCCGTCATTGAAACATCATTTGAAGGGATCCCGGCCAGCCCGGGATCCCTTCAGTGTTTTCCAGCTTGTAACCCAACCGTCCGCTGGGGATGCGCTGCCGGGTGTTAGATTTGAGGTGATGTCAGCCGATAGACCCGTTGCGGGTGCCCTCAAGGAAGTCCCCGAGCCTCCGGGGGTTTCAATCGTCATCCCGGCGTATAACGAGGAAAGCGTCATTCGCCAGTGCCTCATCGCGGCCATCTACCAATCTGTTCCTGCTGAAGAAATCATCGTGGTGGACAATCTCTCCACTGACCGCACCGCCAGGATCGTGCGCCAGATGCAGCAGGAATACCCGGAAAGCCCCATCATCCTTTTACGGCAGGACGGCACGCAGGGGCTGATTCCCACCCGCAACTTTGGCCTCAACAGCGCCAAAGGGGAGATCGTTGGGCGCATCGACGCCGATTCTGTCCTCGAACCTGACTGGGTTGAGCAGGTCCAGAAGGCCTTCATGGACCAGTCCGTGCAGGCGGCTACCGGACCTGTTGTCTACTACGACATGCCCATGCGCCGCTTTGGGCTCAAAGCTGATGACAAAATGCGCCAGCTGATGCTGCGATTGGCCAAGCACCAGTACCATTTCCTCTTCGGTTCCAACATGGCCCTCCGCCGTACCGCATGGGAGACCATCCGCGACGAAACGTGCCTCGATGAGAAGGATGAGATGCACGAGGACATCGACCTCTCACTGCACCTCGCCGAGCACGACCTCCACGTCCGGTACTGCCCGCAGATGGTGTCCGGCATGTCGGCCCGCCGCCTTGAGGACTCTCCGCGGGACTACCGCTATTACGTCACCCGCTTCGACCGGACGTATAAGGCGCACAACGTTAAAAAGATGGCCCTGAAAGCGCCCATGGTGGTCTTCTTCTCGGTCTACTTCCCGGCCAAACTGCTGCGGGCCATTCACGCGGCCAACGCGGCGCAGGGCATTCGACGCAGCAGCCTCTAGGCCCCGCCATAGAGCTTCAGGCCAGGCAGCTGCACGCTACGCAGCCGCACGCCAGGTAGCCGCACGCCAGGCAACAGAAGCCCGACGGCGGAAGCTCAGTCAGTTCCCAGCTCGGCCTCGCGTCGGTCTGCTTCGCCTTTGCCACGCCGTTGCCCCGCGACCACCACCGCGAGTCCAATAAGAATGAGCGCAAGGCCGGCGTATGTCCCCGCGGGCAGTGTCTCGTTCAGGAAGATCGCCGCCAGGATCGCTGCACCGGGAATTTCCAGCAGGATGATCATGGAAACCAGCAAGGGGCTCATTGTGGCCAGCAAATGGTTGAAGGCGGTGTGCCCGACCAACTGTGCACACACGGTGATGGCGAGAATCCCAAGCCAACCTCCGGCGTCGAACCCTGCCAACGGTTGGCCACTGAGCAAAGCCAACACGGCAACAATCGCGGCACACATTCCATAGCAGAGCGTGGTGTACGTGCCTGTTCCCATGGATTGGCGGGCCTTGCCGCCAGCCAAGGTGTACAAGCCGGCCAGGGCTCCACCAGCCAGCGCCAGGACGTCGCCCAGCAGGGCCTGCGGCGAGGAGCCCATGTCGAATCCTGTAATGGCAACGACTCCGCCAAAGGCTATACCCAAGCCCACCAGAACCGGCCACCGGTGGCGCACGCCCCTGAACAACTGGAAGACCGCGATCCATGCTGACTGGAGGCAGACCAAGGCAGTGGCTGCAGCCACGGAGGTCAGCTGCAGCGCCGTGATGAAGCAAGCGAAGTGAAAGGCCAGGGCGACGGCGGCAACCGTGGACCAGGCAAATTCGCGCCGGTTGATGTTCCCAAACTGTTTGGGCTCACGGATGGCGACCGGTGCGGCCATCACGACTGCGCCAATGGCGTTCCGCCAGAAGGCGATCGCCAACGCCGTCACTGACGTGGCACCCAAAGTGCCTGCGATCAGTGGTCCTGAGGAAGCCACGCCCAGGACTCCCAGCGCAGAAATGAGAAGGTTCACGGATCAACCTTAGTTTGGTGAGGCACCCGTCCTGCCCTCTATGTGCGGCGCGGACAGTGTGGTTGTCTTGATTCAACATTCCAGACAGCCGGTGACGGCTTTCCCAAGGGGACACCTGATTGAACACAACACCCGTCCGTGGTGGAGCTAGACGGAGACGATCAGTACTGCTGCTGATCGCAGTTGCGGCCCTGGCTGTCGCACTCGTCGTCACGGGCTGGCTTGTGGTTTCCCGGGAACGGCCCAGTGGCCACGGGACGGGCAAGACCGAAGTCGCAAACGTCTTCCCGGTTCCTCAACATTTCCAGTCCGGAACGGGGGATCCCATCCCTCTGAACGGCCACGTTTACATCGTGGCTTCCCCTGGCACGGACCAAGCATCCATTGGCGCCCTCCAAGACCTGGTGACAGTAGCCGGGGGTACTGCAGAAACTGTGCCGGCCCTGAACAGCCCCGCGGCCGGCAGTTCGGCCGTCTTCCTTGGCGCCGCAACAGATCCGGTAGTAAGCCCGGCACTCAAAGAGCTGGGGAAGGAAAGCGGTGCGGATAACCAGGACGCAGTCAACCGGGCCGAAGGCTACGCCATAGCTACCGGAAGAACTTCGGGGATTCCCGCGGCGGTACTCGCCGGAGCGGATGCCGACGGCGTTTTCCATGCGGTGCAGACCGCGCGCCAATTGCTCAAGGATGGCGCAATGGCGTCTGCCCGCATCAGTGATTGGCCGCTGATGGAAACCCGTGGCGTCATCGAAGGGTTTTACGGCACGCCGTGGTCCCATCAGGCACGTTTGGATGTCATCAAATTCGCAGGCCGCCAAAAAATGAACACCTTCATCTATTCCCCAAAAGATGATCCATTCTTGCGGGAGAAGTGGCGGGCACTGTACTCGGACGAGGACCTCAAGGAACTAAAGGAACTGGTGGATACCGCCACCGCCAACCACGTCCGCTTTACTTACGCACTGTCCCCGGGCATCGATAGTTGCTACTCCGCCGAGGCTGATCTCAACTTTGCAGTGACCAAGCTTGAATCGTTGTATTCGATCGGTGTCCGTGCGTTCGTGATTCCGCTTGACGACATTGCCACCAAGGTCCAGTGCGCACAAGACCTCAAGGACTTCGGTGCCGGTCAAGCCAATCTGGCCAAGGCGCAGGCTTCATTCCTGAATGACGTCAATGACCGGTTCATTTCGACAAAGCCGGACATCGAGCCCCTGCAAACGGTTCCCACCTTTTACAACGGTTCCGGGAGCAATCCTTACAAGAGGGAACTTGGCAGGTCATTGAACCCTGGAATCGTGGTCCAGTGGACCGGTGAAGACGTAGTCTCCCACAGGGTCAGCGCCGACTCAGCCAAGACTGCCCGGCTCTCCTACGGGAGCCCAGGTTCCCCACGGGACCTCGTCATTTGGGATAACTACCCCGTGAACGACTTTTCGCAGGACCACCTCTTCATGGCACCTGTGATCGGTCGCGACCCAGAGCTGTACAAATCAGTCCGCGGAATCGTGACCAATCCAATGATTGAGCCCTATCTGTCTTTTCCCGCCATTTTTAACTACGCCGATCTCTCATGGAATGGCCCAGCGTACGATCCTGGCAAGTCCATGGACGCAGCCCTGAAACAGGTTTCCGGCCCGGATCCGGAGGTCCGCTCGGCCGTAAAGGCTTTCGTGGACCTGAACCAAGATTGGCAGGACGACGAGCTCACCCCGTCCGCTCCGGAGCTCCGGCGGGATATAGACCAGTTCTGGTCGAATTACGACGCCGGAAGGTCGCCTTCAGGCGACTTGAAGGCCCGAGCTGAGCTGCTGCAGAGGTTGCCGGAACTGTTACCCAAGATGGCAGTGCCGGGGTTCGCAGCGGACGCCACGCATTGGGCAACCGCGGCGGCCAAATACGGGGAAGGAGTAGAAGAGGCCCTGATCATGCTCGAAGCCGTTAAGCGCGGGGATTCCTCGGCTGTGGCCGAAGCACGTCGCAATGTCCAGGCCGCGTTGGTGGCCGCCGATGCCAAGACAATGCCGACACTGGAGCTCGGGGTGGTGACTCCTGTGCTCGGGGATAGCGAACTGAAGGCATTCCTGGAACGGGCTCTGAAGACAGTCCCGCCCAACTAGGTCGCAGCTGAGCGCGTTTTGAGCCGTCAAAACG